>JAYTTA010000379.1:0-5057 GCA_043745345.1 Acetobacteraceae bacterium
TGCGCTCCCAGGCGCGCCCGGGGCGGGGGTCTGGGGCGCGGAGCCCCATGCTTTCTTGCCTGCGGCATTCTCCGGCAACGGTATGGCCAATACGGCGCGCAGGCCGGGGGAAGCGTCTTCCAGCGTAAGGCTGCCGCCGTGCAGTATAGCGACGGCCTGGACCATGGCGAGGCCGAGGCCGGAGCCGGGTGTGCTGCGCGCGGCTTCGCCGCGGAAGAAGCGTTCGGCGGCGTGGGCGCGGTCGGGTTCGGGTATGCCGGGACCGTTGTCGCAGACGCTGAGCACGATGCGGCGGCCCAGATTGGTTCCGCGCAGCTCGACGATGCCGCCCTCGGGCGAGAACTTGATCGCGTTGTCGAGCAGATTGGCGACAGCCTGCTGGATCAGGGCGGCGTCGCCGAACCCATGCAGCCGCGCCGGCAGCTCGACCTTGAACAGGATGCCGCGTTCCTCGGCGACGGCGCCGTAGAGTTCCGCCATATCGACCAGTAGCGGGGCGAGGTCGATGTCGGCGAAGGCGGCGCGTTGGGCTCCCGCCTCGATCTCGGCGATGCGCAGCAGGGCCTGGAAGACGCGGGTGATGCCATCAAGGTCCTCGGTCGCGCGGTCGATCGCGCGGTGCAGCTCGGCCGGCGTGGCGGCGTGGCTGGCGGCTTCCTCCAGCCGGGCGCGGGCCCGTCCGATCGGGGTGCGCAGGTCGTGGGCGATGGCGTTGGAGACGTGGCGCACGCCATCCATTAAGCGTCCTATACGATCCAGCATGTCGTTGATGGTCTGGGCCAGCTGGTCGAACTCGTCGCCGTTGCCGGATTCGATGACGCGGCGCGACAGATCGCCGTCGGCGATGGCGATGGCGGTAGCGGAGACGTTCGACAGCATGCGGGTGAACAGGCCGCGCACCAGCAGGGCGCCGAATATGGCGGCCGACAGCACGACGCCGAGCGACCACAGCAGCGCCCGGGTGACCAGCGCGCGCAGCTTCACCCGCACGTTGATGTCGCGGCCTACCAGCAGGTGGCTGCCGTCGGGAAAGCCCATATAGGCCACTCGGGTCATCACCCGCAGCCCGGCGCGGGTGACGCCGAGCTCATACCAGGTCTGCTCGCGGTCGATGCCGGTTGGCCAATGATCGAGGTTGCCGGCGATCCGGCGCATCGCGGCGTCGGTCAGCATGTATACCGCGTCGCCATCGACGTTTTGGGCAACGCGGTCGTCGATGGTCTGACCGAGCAGCGGCAGCCCGCCTTCGCGCCAGCGCGCGGCGAGGTCCCCGGTGTCGAGGCTGATCGCGGTTTCGGTCTGACTGTCGAGCACGCCGGCGGTTTGCAGCCACAGCACCAGGGCGACCGCCACGGCACTGACCGAGATCAGGGCGGCGTAGACGGCCGCAAACCGGATGCCGGCGGAGCGCAGCAGCCGGGCCGGCTGGCTGAAGGTTTTTCGGGCGGCCCTGGGCGGTGCCGGCGCGGACAGGACTTGCAGAGACACGTTCGGCCCGGTGATGTCCGGCCCAATGACGTCCGACGAAGGCATCAGCCGGCGTCGGCCCGCAGCATGTAGCCGGCATTTCGAACAGTTTGGATCAACGACGTCGGGAACGGCTTGTCGACCTTCTGGCGCAGGCGCGAGACGTGCACGTCGATGACGTTGGTCTGCGGGTCGAAATGGTAGTCCCAGACACCTTCAAGAAGCATCGTGCGGGTGACCACCTGTCCGGCATGGCGCATCAGGTATTCGAGCAGCCGGAACTCGCGCGGCTGCAGGTCGATCTTCTGACCGGCGCGGCGGACCTGGCGCGACAGCAGGTCCATCTCGAGGTCCTCGACGATGAGCTTGGTGACCGGGCTGGTGCCGTGGCCGCGCCGCGCCAGCGCCTCGACCCGGGCCAGCAGCTCGGCGAAGGCGAACGGTTTGGTCAGGTAGTCGTCGCCGCCGGCTTTCAGGCCGCGCACCCGCTCATCGACGTCGGCCAGCGCCGACAGGATCAGCACTGGTACTGTGCTTTTCTGGGCGCGCAGGGTTTCCAGCAGCCGCAGCCCGTCGATGCCGCCGGGCAGCATGCGGTCGAGCACGACGGTGTCGAAGCCTTCGCTGGCGGCCAGGAACAGCCCGTCGCGGCCGTTATCGGCGTGTTCGACGACGTGTCCGGCCTCTCGCAGGCCGCGCACGATGAAGCCGGCCACGTCCTTGTCGTCCTCGATTACTAGGAATCGCATCTTCTTTCCTTCTCCGCATCAGCCTGAGTTCTCGGTCGGCCTGCGCCCGACCGTGACTGGGATCTCGATCTCGCGTCCGGCGCGGACCACGGCCAGTAGCACGCGCCCGCCCGGCGGCACCGCGGCCACCGCCCGGATCAGGGCGCGCGAGGTCTCGATGTGGTCGCCGTTGACCGCCTGGACCAGATCGCCCAGCCGCAGCCCGGCGCGCGCCGCCGGCCCGGTGCGATCCAGGGCCGCGACCGCGACGCCGGTGATCTGGCCGTCGGCGCCGGCGACATCCTGCAGCGACACCCCGAGCCAGCCACGGTCGATGCGGCCTTTTTCCCGCAATTCGGCCACGATCCGGCTGGCGATCTCGCTCGGGATGGCGAAGCCGATGCCGACCGAGCCGCCGGTGGGGGTGACGATGGCGGTGTTCACGCCGACCACCTCGCCGTCCATGTTGAAGGTCGGGCCGCCCGAGTTGCCGGGGTTGATCGGCGCGTCGAGCTGCAGGAAGTCGTCGAACGGGCCGGCGCCGATGTCGCGGCCGCGCGCCGAGACGATGCCGGCGGTGACCGAGCCGCCGAGCCCGAACGGGTTGCCGGCGGCGAGGATCCAATCGCCGACCTCCATCGCCCGGCTGTCGCCCCAGGTCACGGCACGCAGGCGCGTGGTCGGTGTCACCCGGATCACGGCGATGTCGGTGAGCTCGTCGATGCCGACGATCTCGGCCGGAAGCTGGGTGCCGTCGGAGAACAGCACCAGGATGCGGTCGGCCCGGCCGACGACGTGGTTGTTGGTGACGATGATGCCGGCTGGGTCGACAACGAAGCCAGATCCGGCGCCGATCATCGGCTCGCGCCGGCTGCGGAAGCGGCTGCGGAACTCGCGCTCGAACGGAGTGCCGCGCAGCGCCGGCGGGATCGACACCTGGGCGTCGGCAGCGACGGTTTCGGTGACCGCGATGTTGACCACGGCGGGCAGGACCTTCTTGACCAGCGGCGCGAAGCTTTCGAGCGCCACGCGTGATTGGGCCGGGACGCTGCAGGCGGACAGCGTTGCGGCGACCCCGCCCAGCGCCAGCCGGCGGGTGAGTTTCAGGATCGGCGGCCCAAGGATGGGCGGTTCAAGCATGGTCGATTGCATCATGGCGGTAATCTAGCAGAAGCTTGGCCGATCACGATGTCCTTTGCCCCGGATGCTCGGGCCAGTCGTGTTTCGGGTAGCGGCCGCGCATGTCGCGGCGGGCGTCGGCCCAGCCGCCGGCCCAAAAACCTTGCAGATCGCCGGTGACGGCGATCGGGCGCATCGCCGGCGACAGCAGCGACAGCAGCAGGTTTACCCGGCCGCCGGCGAGTTTTGGCGTGCGATCGAGGCCGTAGAAGGCCTGCGCCCGGGCGGACGCGGTCGGGACCGCGGCCGTGTAGTCAATCGTCGCCCGCCCGCCCGACAGAGCGAGGTGGGTCGGCAGCTCGACGTCAAGCTTGACGGCGGTGTGGCCGAGCCGCCAGCGGAGGATCTTTTCGAGGTCGAGCGCGGCCGAGTCCGACAGCCGGGTCAGGCCGACGAGGTGGGGTTCGAGCCAGGCGGTGTCGGCGATCAGCGCCGCGTCGGAAATATCCGGCCAGCTTTCCGGGTCTATCCCGCGCATCCAGGCCACCCTGGCCTGAAGTTGGCGCGCGGCTTCGGTCCAGTTCAGCGGCCGCAACCGGGCGTCGGCGATGGCGCGGGCCAGAACCTCGGTGCCCTGGCCGGAGTCCTGCCGCTCGGTGCGGTCCGACAGCACCAGCGCGCCGAGCCGCAGCCGGCGGCGCGAGAAAATCGCGCCAGAAATAGGGTCGAAGCCGCTCTCCACCGCCTCGACGGTACGGGCAACCAGCGCCGGCGGCAAATCCTCGGGGTCAA
The DNA here is from genome assembly GCA_043745345.1 of Acetobacteraceae bacterium. Taxonomy (GTDB): domain Bacteria; phylum Pseudomonadota; class Alphaproteobacteria; order Acetobacterales; family Acetobacteraceae; genus PALSA-911. The sequence continues at coordinate 4,107 of JAYTTA010000379.1, forward strand.
GGATGGCCGCCAGCCGGATGCGCGCCGAAAACTTCATCTCGATCGAGGCCGCGACCAGCAGGGTGGCGCCGGCCAGCCGGTCCTCGCGCGGTAGGCGGGCACCGCCGCCGCCCGACAGCCGGAACGACCCCGGCTCGCCACGGCGCTGGGCAATGCGATCGGGGAAGGCGGCAGCCAGCAGTTTTCCCGGTTTCTCCCCGGTGTCCTCGGCCATGGTTTCCATCGGAATGTGCAATCGGCGGCGGTACTGCGCGGCCGCACGGCGGATGCGGGAGATGGCACCGCGATCCACGTCGCCGCCGGCCTCGCCGGCGATCGCCGCCAGCCGCAAGGCCACGTCGCTGTCGTTGGCGGTGCCGCGCAGCGGATCGCGTTCCTCCAGCAAGGCCGCAAGGTCGGCGGCCATGGCTTTTTCCGATGGGGTCTCGGCTGCCAGCATCATCGCGGCCAGCCTTGGATGCGAGCCGATCCGCGCCATCTGCCGGCCGGCGTCGGTAAGGAGCCCTTTGTCGTCCAGCGCACCCAGCTCGCCGAGCAGTGCACGCGCCGCCGCCAGCGCCCCGGCTGGCGGCGGATCAAGAAAGGGCAAAAGCTCTGGCGCGGTGCCCCAGGCGGCGCAATCAAGCGTCAGGCCGGACAGTTCGGCCTCCAGCATTTCCGGGCGATCAAATTCAGCAAGGGCGCGGTGGGCGGCGGTGGTCCATAGCCGGATGGCGATGCCTGGCGCCTCCCGCCCCGCCCGGCCGGCGCGCTGGGTGGCTGCGGCGCGCGAAATCCGCAGCGTGGTCAGCCGCGACAGGCCGGTGGCAGGGTCGAGCCGCGGCGAGCGCCGCCAGCCGCCGTCGATCACGATCCGCACCCCGGGCACGGTGAGCGAGGTTTCGGCGATCGACGTCGACAGCACGACCCGGCGCCCGGCGGCCGGGGTGAGGGCCAGGTCCTGGGTTGCGG
>JAYTTA010000380.1:0-5044 GCA_043745345.1 Acetobacteraceae bacterium
ATGGTGCTGACCAGCCTCACGACCGAGACCGCTGCCATCGCCACCCCACCGCACTTGTTCTTCAAGCCCAGTCTGTCGAGCTATCTTGAGGTTTAGGAGCGCGCCAACTGTTTGGGCTTCGCCCTCAACAGCGTGGTGATCTCGGTCGGCGGGTCAGTACTGGCGCTGGCCTTCGCTATTCCCGCTTCCCACTCGATGGCCTTTCACCCAACACCGTGCACCCGCGGTACGCTGCTGTGGATGCTATCCACCAAGATGCTGCCGCCGGTCGGCGTGCTGGTGCCGATTTACCTATTGTTTCGCAACGCCGGGCTGCTCGACACGCAATTCGGCCTGATCGTTAACTACGCTCTGATGGACCTGCCGATCGTGGTTTGGATGGCCGAGCCAGCGCCAGCTGGTGCGTGGCCTGACCTTTGGCGCCGTCAAATAGAGGGCTCTTGATGGCAGCATTGACGCTGCGCGGCCGGCGCAAGAGCTAAGGCCCGGTGGAGTCGATCAAAGGCGTCGACCTCGATATCGCGGACCGCGAATTCGTGGTCTTCGTCGGCCCGTCAGGCTGCGGCAAATCCAGCCTGCTGCGGATGATCGCCGGGCCGGAGGCGATTAACTCCGGCGACCTCACCATCAATGGCGAGCGCGTCAACGATGTCGAACCCGCCGAGCGCGGTCTGGCCGCGGTGTTCCAGTCCTACGCGCTGTATCCGCACATGACGGTGCTCCAGAACATGGGCTTCGCGCTGCGCCTGGCCCGCGTGCCGAAAGCCGAGCGCGACTGCATGAGGAGCTGCGCGTGACCATGATCTACGTCACCCACGACCAGGTCGAGGCGATGACCATGGCCAGCAAGATCGTCGCGCTGCAGGCTGGCCGCGTCGAACAGGTCGGCACCCCACTGAGGCTCTATCACCAGCCCGCCAACCTGTTCGTCGCCGGCTTCGTCGGCTCGCCGCGGATGAACATGCTGCCCGGCCGCATCACGGGCACCGACGCGACCGGGGTAACGGTCGAGCTCGTCTCCGGCGCGCGCCTGACGATGCCGGTCGACATCGGCGCCGCACGGATCGGCAACGCAGTCACCGTCGGCATTCGCCCGGAGGCGCTGACAACGCACTCGAATGGCGAACTCGCGGGCGAGGTGCAACTGGTCGAACGCCTCGGCGGGCTCACCTTGCTGCATGTCGGCCACGGCGCGGACCTGCCGCTGATCGTGCAGACCGACGGCGGCGATGGAACACTCGCCGATTCGCCAATACGCTTTGCGGTCGATGCCGCGGCCTGCCACGTGTTCGCCGCCGATGGCAGCACTCTGCCGCATCTGGCCACTTATCGGCTGGTAGTTTAGCGCCGTAGGCAAGAAGGCTGGGGCTCTGCCCCTGACCCCGCCAAAGGGCAGTCGCCCTCTGGACACCCCATACTTAGGTCGGGCGCTCCCTGGGCGGGGTCAGGGGCAGAGCCTCAGCCTTACTTACCTGCGGCGTTCAAGGACAGAGCTTCGTGTTTCCCGGACTGGATCTGGGCACCTCAGCCATCAAGGCACTACTCGTCGACGAAAAAGAGCGCCACGTCGCTAGCGCGACTGGTCCGACGCCGCGCTGGCCGAGGGCAACGCGCCGGCGAAAGTGCTGCATAGCTATCTCGCCCACGATTGGGGCATGGCCGGCCGGCCAGTACTGGCTGGCGGCGCCGACGACAACCCCGCCACTTTCCTGCCCTACCTGGCCGGCGAGCGCACGCCGCACAACGATGGCGCCTTACTGCTGGCGCAGCAGCCGGTGCATGCGGGGCTCGTGATCCTGCCAGTCCACCGCACGCAGGCGGTGCTGGTCGTCAGTGGGGACCAGCAGCTGGCCGGTCGGTGTCTCGACGTGTTCAAGCGCAAATGTCTGCACCGGCAGGGACATCGAACCAGCCTAATGCGGCGGCCTCGCGAGGCTGATCCGAACTACCTCATCACCTACCAGCCGCGCCGTGCCCGCATCGCCGCAATCGGCACGCCGACCGGCCTGGTTCCAAGCCCGAGCACGCCGCCCACGTTGACCACCACCAGCGTGGCGTCGTCGGGCAGCCGGACCAACGATGCAACGCGGCCCAGCACGTCCTGCTGCTCGACTGGACGCAGCACCTGCCGGTCGATCAGGTCGCCGACGCACACCGGCTGCGGAAAGCGTTTTTGCGCGGCTTCCGTTACGGATGCAGGCACCGGCGTCTGGGCCAGCGCCGGAGCGGCGGCAAGCAGGAGGCAGGCGAGCAGGCCTTGGCGCGCGGCACGGCGAAGCGCCTGGGGCGGCTGGCCATAAATGCGGATGAAACTTTGCCGCAACCGTTCCGGATCGCGGAAGCCGACCGACAGCGCGATGGTTTCAAGCGATTCGCCACCATCCTCGACCCGCGTCCTGGCCAGCTCGGCGCGCAGCCGATCCACCGCCTTGGCCGGGCTGAGGCCGGTTTCGGCCAGGAACGCCCGGCCGAACTGACGCGGGCTGAGGCACGCGACCTGCGCCAGGCGCTCGACCGGCAGATCCTCATGCAGATGGTCGCGGGCGAACTGCAGTGACTGGCGGATGCGGTCCGAGCGCGGCTCCATCTCAAGCAGCGCGGAAAACTGCGACTGCCCGCCGGCGCGTCGGTGGTAGACGACCAGCTGGCGCGCGACGCCGCGCGAAACCTCGCGGTCCAGATCTGCCTCGATCAAGGCGAGAGCCAGATCAATGCCTGCGGTGATCCCGGCCGAGGTCCAGATATTGCCGTCCTGAAGGAAGATGCGATCAGGATCGACCCGGATCGCCGGGTATTCGGCCTGAAGCTGGCCGGTGTAGCGCCAGTGGGTCGTCGCACGTCGCCCATCCAGAAGGCCCGCATCGGCGAGCAGAAAAGCGCCGGTGCAGACGCTGGCGACGCGGTCCGATCGCCCGGCGGCGGCGCGCACGATGTCACAGGTCGCGCAGTCCCGCCTGTGCGGGTGCGCGCCGCCGCCGGGAACAATGAAGCTGTGGCACTGCGCGTCATCGATCGCTTCCGTGCCGACCGCAACACCAGCGGAGGCCATCACCGGGCCGCCTTGCGCTGATGCCACGACCAGGTCGTAGGCACCGGGCTTGAGCTGAGCCGCGATCTGGAATGCCGCCAACGGACCGCTGAGATCGAGCAGCTGAAAGCCGGGATAGATGAAAAAGATGATTTTGCGGTTCATGGCGACTGGTATGGCTGAAAAACGTGGAATTACGTCATTTCAGCCATATAGCTCACCCTTTAGGATACGGCCGTCAAGTGAGCGAATTGGAGAACCTCCATGCCGGAAACCGCCAGCACGAACACCGTTGGGCAGCGCAACGCCCGAGTCCTGGCGCTATGCCAGGGCCTGTTCACCTGCGCGATCTCGATCGATCTCACTTTGACCGGGCTGACCGGCTACCAGCTGGCACCGGACAAGTCGTTGGCGACCTTACCGTTCGCGATGATCACCGTGGCTGGCGCGGTATCGACCCTGTTCGCCTCGTTCCTGATGGCGCGGATCGGCCGCCGGCTCGGTTTCGCGCTTGGCGGACTGATCGGTGCCGCCGGCGGCCTGGTGTCGGTGTGGTCGGTGATGCACGCGGATTTCTGGATGTTCTGCGCCGGCACCACGGCGGTCGGCGTGTTCCAGGCCTTCGCGCAATATTACCGGCTGGCGGCGGCGGACGGGGTCGAGGTGTCGCTAAAGACAAGGGCCATCTCCACGGTGTTGACCGGCGGCGTGATCGCAGCGGTTCTCGGGCCGGCGCTGGCTGCCTGGAGCAAGGATCTGTTCCCCGCCTATCTGTTCGCGGGCGCCTACCTCATGGTGGCAATCCTCGGCGCGCTGACGGTTCTCGTACTGCTCGGCTTTTTTCGCGACATGGAGCCATTGGCGATGGCCGCGGCCGACGCAGATACCGGCCCGCCGCGCAGCCTCGGCATGATCATGCGCCAGCCGATCTTCGTGGCCTCGGTCGCCAACAACGTGGTCGGATCGGTGGCGATGATGTTCGTGATGACCGCGGCGCCGCTGGCCGCGATCGCCTGCAGCCACACCATCAACGACGGCGCCAACATCATCCAGTGGCACCTGGTCGGCATGTTCGCGCCGTCGTTCTTCACCGGCGCGCTGATCAAGCGGTTCGGAATGGCGCGCGTGCTGTTCGCCGGGATGGCGCTGAACGTCGTCTGCGTGATAGCCGCCGTGGCCTCGACCTCGTTGCCGGCGTTCTACCTGGCTCTGCTGTGCCTGGGCATCGGCTGGAACTTCCTGTTCGTCGGCGGCACCACGCTGCTCGCGCAATCCTGCCGGCCGAACGAGCGCGCCAAGACCCAGGGCGTGGCGGAGTTGATGCGCTACGTGGCGACCGCGGTGGCGACCCTGGCTGCCGGGCCGTTCCTGTTCGCGATGGGCTGGGCCGCGGTCAACGTCGCCATTCTGCCGGTACTGACGCTGGCGGCCGCGATGACCTTGTGGTGGGTGTTTTCCGCCCGCCAACCGGCACTGGTGACGGCATCCTGACGCCGTGGGCAGTAAGCACGGTTGGGCTCTTCCTCCGGTGATCCGATTATGTGGGTGCCAGTACCCGGTCGGCCGACTGGCGCTGGCCGTTGGCGAGCGGCTGGATTGCGGAAAGGCCTTAACGAAACAGGCTGAGGTTCCGGTCGTAGCGGAGGCCGAGGCCTAATATCGATGGCTTGAGCGCTCGCCGGAACGCGGGGCCGGGGGAACGATCCGTCCTGATCGGAGTCGATGCCTGGCACCTCAACGGCTCGCGGGACGCGCAGGTGGCGGAGACCGCGATCACGACCGGTAACCTGACGCGCTCGGTGGCACAGCAGGCGCAGATCACGGTGGCGTTCATCGACTCGATCCTGATCGGCATCGTCGAGCGGGTGCAGGCCGAGGCAGTCGCCCCGTGGCCAGAAAGCGGCCTGCATGAGCTTGGCGGCCTGCATGAGCTTCTGGCAAAACGCGCCGCGTAAACCCCGCAGCTGCTGGCGCCGCGCACCGGTGACAAGGGGCTGGAGGTCGCGGCCCATGTCG
>JAYTTA010000381.1:0-5038 GCA_043745345.1 Acetobacteraceae bacterium
GACGTAGCGAGCGGCAAGGACGACCACCGACCCGGTTTCCAGGCGGCACTCACGCGCTGCCGGCAGCTTGGGGCGGTTTTGGCGGCAGCGCGGCTCGACCGGATCACACGGCGAGCCCACACGCTGTCGCAACTTCTGGAGGACGGCTATTCGGTCCGGGCCGCCGACATGCCCGGCGCCGATGATCTTATGATGCGAGTCTACGCCGCCATGGCCCAGAAAGAGCGGGAGTTGATCAGCGAGCGCACACGGGCCGCGCTGTCGGCGGCCAAGGCACGGGGTACAGTGTTAGGCGGGGATCGGGGATATCGGCCCTCAGTGCCGCCCTGTGCGGCTGCCGCAGCCAAGTGCCGGGCTGAGCGGGCCGACCAGACAGCCCACCGGCTCTGGTTTGAGATTGAGCGGCTGCGGGGCGAGGGCGTTTTGACGTTGGCTGGGCTGGCCCAGGCGCTGACGGAACGGGGCGTGCCGACGCCGCGGGAGGGGCGGGTCTGGACCCACACGAGCGTGGCGCGGCTAATGGCACGGGTGGTTGGATCGGCCTTGGCCATTGGGCTCTGATCGTTCGGCTAACGTCCGGTATTTGCACTCTACTCACACGCGACAATGGGCAGTGTTGCGGGAATTGCCGATGCCCTCAGGTCGCTACAGGTAGCGAGGTGCCATTCGCAACGCAGTGACAGATGATCATGGGTCCGCAGCTATGCGCCGGCCGGGACCGCAGGCAACCAGACTATTGCGACGTACTTCTGAACGGAATGAGCAACTTCAATCTGGATCGCTTCATCGCAGCCCAAGCGCCCGTGATCGGGCAGGTCCGGCGGGAACTAGAGTCTGGCGCCAAGCGCACGCACTGGATGTGGTTCATCTTTCCGCAGCTTCGCGGCCTGGGCCACAGCCTGACGGCGCAGCATTACGGCCTGCCGAGCAGGGCGAAGCCCAAGCCTTCCTCTCCCATCCTGTGCTCGGCGCCCGCCTGATTGAATGCACGGCCCTGGTAAACCGCGTCGAGGGCAAGACCGCGAACGGGATCTTCGGCAGCCCAGACGACATGAAATTCCGCTCCTGCCTGACCTTGTTCGCGACGCTCCAGCCCCAGCCCTTCGAGGACGCCTTGCGAAAGTACTATGATGGTTCGCAGGACCCGATGACGCTCGAATTGCTGCATGCCGTATAATCACCCAGCTGGCGGGCAATGCCGCGGATCTCGTCGTTTACGAACGCCCGTTCCGTGTGCGAACGGCATGACCTCAGCTTGCCGAAATGGTACCCTAGGACCGACAGCAACCAACGCTCCATACCATCCTGTGACAAGGCCCCGGGTGGGTTGTCCCCGAGCCGGCGAATGCGCACGTCAGCCTGTTCATCAAAAACGAAGGAGTGGCCGGTCTCGGCCAGGAACAGGAACAGGTCGCTGTCCTCCATGACCACCAGATCGGGGTTAAACCACGGCGCCCTCGCGACGGCTCGGCGGCGCACGACCACGGTCGGCGTCATCGGGACGAACCGGTTCATGATGAAGGCGCGTCGGCACGTCTCGGCCGACAAGAGATGAAAGCCATCCTCAAGCCGCTCATCCGCCATCGCGGGAGGGGTGGCGAGCATCTCCAGCTGCGCCGAAAGATCGCGAGGCGACAAGACGCCGCCGACGACCTCGATGGTCGATCCCGAGAAGCAGGCGCCAGCCCCGGGGTTCGCCTTTAGGGCCCGGACGGCCCTTTCTAGGTGTGCAGGAAGCCAAAGGTCATCGGAGTCAAGGAACGCGACATACTCGTAGCGGCCTGCCGCCTGCAGCGCGGCGTTGCGGGCGGTGGAAGCGCCACGGTGCTGCAGGCGGATTAGGCGGACACGAGAATCTATCGCGCAGAACTCGTTGACCATTTCCGCCGTTTCATCGGTGGATCCGTCATCCGCAACAAGCACCTCAATATCGGTGAGCGTCTGCCCGCAGGCGGACCGCACCGCCTCGAGTACGGAAGCAGCGCGGTTATAAACGGGGATGACGACGCGAACCAGCGGACCCAGCCCAACGTCCGAGGCTGTGTGATACAAGCCCTCACCAGAGACGAGGCACGCCGCCGGGCCTGGCCCGGCGATCCACGAAGGTCGCGCCGCCGTCGGCGTCAGCCGCATGACGGCGGCAACACCGCCCACTACGAAATGCGCCCATTGCACAACGTCTGACCGGGCCGCCCAAGGCGCGCTCGTTCCGCCTTCGCAGGGTGCCTGCGGCACCTCCCTCGACGCGGCTCTGTTCGTGCCGGGCTCATCGATGCGACTCCGCCGGAGGTCGGTAAATCGAACCCCGCGCCGTAACCCGCTCCATCCCGAAGAAGCCGTCTAATCCCATTTGAGGAATGCCGGTGAGGACACTTCTGTCGCTGAGATTGACCACTCGCACGCCGTCCAGAGCCAGCGCGCGGCCCAATTCTGAAAACATGACGTTCAGCGCCCCGGCAAACGGATTTAAGCTATGCACATAACTGGGATCGAAGAAGTAGCCACCGCAGAAATCCACCCCGATAAGCCCGATTGGCTCCGCACCCATGTATGCGGCCAATTCGAGCGCCAGATAAACCGATGTCAACGGCGCTCCCCGGTGATAAAGGCCGCTATCGTCGGCCGCTCGCACACGCTCGCAGAAGGCAACAGGACACGAGACAATGTTGTTTCCGGCGATCCCGGTGTTGGCGCTTGTGAACACGAACCTCGCCGCAGAACCCTCAATAAAACCGCGGCGGTTGCCGGGAAACACCTCGAGCGGGTCCATGCACAGGAGGTAGGTCGGGTCGAACGCCTGCCCGATGTCGTTGACACCGATGCTTGGGCAGGACGGCGGCCCATGCATGCAGGCCAGAGACTCGCCAAGCCCGCAGACGAGCATGCGCTCGCCCCGGTGTATCCCCCTGAAATCCGTGAAGCGCGTCACCGGACCGTCGCCAGGCCGCAGGCGACCATGCGCCCCACTGCCTCGACGACATCACGCTGGATGTCCGTCTCTTCGCCGTCGAACTCCCGGACCATGTCGCCGACCAAGTCACGCAACCTCTGCGGCGTCTGCATAAGCGACCAGATCAGCGCAGCTGTATCGCCCATGGCGACACAGTGGCCGCTATCCAAGTTCATGATGACCGGGCAGCCGTCGTCTCCAGGCACGGACAGGGCTCGGGTGTTTCGGACGACCCAGTCGTCGAGGCTGACTCCTGGCGACTCGCATCTAGGCGCGACACCAGCTGTCATGCTCTCGACGCCGCGCCGCAGGACGTCAAAGGCGATGCAGATGCGGTCTTCTTCCAGGCCCGTGGGCCACGTGCGGTGTGCGATGTAGGATGGGAACAGGACCAGGCTGCCGGTGCGAGGTTCCAGCATACGTCCCGGCCGAGCCCCTGTCGGGACTGAGGAGTCGAGCGGAAGGAGACCGAACTCGATGTGTCCCGCGTGGGGCGCGTCGGTCGACGCGAGGTCGGGCACCTCGACGTAGAATACGCCGCTCAGCCACCCATCGGGGTGAATATGCCAATTTTCGTGGCCGTCCCCGGTAACCGATACCACCCAGCTGGTGAGCGTCAGGTGATCCGGCTTCATGGCCGCCATCGGGTGGTCATCTGCCGGCAGCGCCAGCAGGTCTTTTCGTGCCCCGATATACTCCGCGATCGCCGTCCCGAGCCGGCGGAACAGGGTGTCGAGCCAGGGGTTGCCGACCTCCGCGTGGACTGCCTCAATGCGCCGGCCGGTCCGGACGGTCGCCTTCGTCCTCGGCAAAGGCGTCCAGCGTTGCGAAGACTTTAGGCTACTCGCCAGAAGCTGCAGCCACCATGGCTCAAGCCCGAGTGATCGGTAGTCCAGCCATAAGTCCTCGCCGACAATCCGGTCCGCAAAACTGAGTTGCTCGGGCGTCTGGGCGGCAAGCGCCAATGCCGACACCAGCCCGGGGGTCCATCGCGCGCCAGCGCGCAGCCGCATGCACAGCTCCCATAGCTCCCACTTGCGCCCCTCCGCCAGCAGGACCTTAAAGGCGACCTTCGCCGCCAATTCATCCTCAGGGTCGCGGCCCAACGCATCAATCGCGATCGCGTAGGCCTGGGACGTCCGCCCGAGGTCGAACACGCTACCCGCCCACGGCCCGCTGCTGTCCGCATACCCGCCAGAGACCGCGCGTGACAAGGCTGCCTCGGCAAGCCGACCGGTACCAAGCGCGAGCGCCGCAATCCCGAGATAATGCAGGCACTCCGGATCAGGCGCCGCGCAATCGAGGTCCGGCTCGAACTGCTCGACCAGTTCCTCAAGCGCGTCGGTGGCGTACAGGAAGCGTGCCAGCTTCCGTCTCGCCTCCCGGTCGCTTGGATCGAGCCTGGAGGCGGACCGGATCAACCGCCCCGCTTCCTCTCGGCTTACCTGCCTAGAACCGGGCATGCTGCCTCACTCCGTGGTGTTGCTTCGTCCTGCTGTGGCGGCGGCGCAACCGGCCTAAACTCGGCCAACTGCTTGAGCCAGACCTCAACCGTGATTGCCCTGAGCAGCACGGCCTCGGCGCCGGTCTGGCCGACGCAGGCCTGCCGAATAGCCTGTCGCCACCCGTCCGCATCGACCAGCCCGGCCGCAGCAAGGGCTGGCGTATCGCAAAGGTAGTCCTGCCACTGCTTGGAGCGCCGTAACCCCTCGATGAAGCTACGGGACCCCACGCCGAATCCAATCCGCGACCGGATGTCATCATCCACCAGTCCCTTGAGCGCCCGCCGTTGCAGGTATCGGTCGCACAGCGGCACGTGCTTCTGAGACCATGGGATTGCGAGCAGAAACTCAAACAGCTGGCGGTCGAGCAACGGGTAGCGGCACACATACGACTGATCCGAAGCGTGCTGAATTTCCGAACATTGCCAAAGGTCGTCCAGGATCGCCTGCCGGCCCGGCAACCAGGTATGCGGCGCCGCAGCCGTCGGCTGCCGCGGACTAGAATGGCGAAGCCATCGCCTGCCGCAAATCAGCCATGGGGGATGCGTATGATAGTGGGGCGGTCGCACGCTGCGGCGCAAACCGT
>JAYTTA010000382.1:0-4999 GCA_043745345.1 Acetobacteraceae bacterium
GGCATAGTTCAGGGCAGCACCTTTCCGGACCTGCGAAAACGCTCGGCAGAGGCGCTGACGGCGATCGGCTTCGAGGGCTACGCGGTCGGCGGCCTGGCCGTCGGCGAGGGCCAGGCATCGATGTTCGAGGTGCTGGACTATACCGTTCCGTATCTGCCCGCGAACAAGGCCCGCTATCTGATGGGTGTTGGCACGCCGGACGACCTAATCGGCGGGGTACAACGTGGAGTCGACATGTTCGACTGTGTGATGCCGACCCGGGCCGGGCGGACCGCGCGCGCCTATACCGCACGGGGCGTGTTCAACCTTCGCAATGCACGGTTCGCCAACGATGGCGCGGCGCTCGACCCCGATTGCCGTTGCCCAGCTTGCGCGCGCCACAGCCGGGCCTATCTGCATCATCTATTCCGTGCAGATGAAATGCTCGGACCAATGCTGCTGACGTGGCATAACTTGACTTACTACAACGATCTGATGGCCGGGCTGCGGCGGGCGATTGTCGCCGGCAATCTTGCGGAACACGCCTATCAAATGCGGGCCGGCTGGCAGGCCGCGAAGGAGGATGCGTGAGCGGAGACCCCTATGCCGGGTTGGCACAACTCGGCCATGCGACTAAAGCACCGACATTGCCCGAAACGGCGGTGCTGGAACGCGTCGAGGCGCCAGCTCAGGGCCGGCACTACGTGGTCCGGTTCACCTGCCCGGAATTCACTTCACTTTGCCCGATTACCGGCCAGCCTGATTTCGCGTTGATCGTGATCGACTACATCCCGAAACAATGGCTTGTCGAAAGTAAATCATTAAAGCTGTTCATGGGCAGCTTTCGCGATCACGGCAGCTTCCACGAGGCCTGCACGATGATGATCGCCGACCGGCTTGTTTCGCTGCTGGAGCCCACGTGGCTGCGCATCGGCGCCTATTTCTACCCGCGCGGCGGCATGCCGATCGACGTGTTCCACCAGACCGGCGCACCGCCCGAAGGCTGCTTCATTCCCGAACCGGGAGTGCCCCCCTACCGTGGCCGCGGCTAGCGACATACGCGACAAGATACGCGCCAAAGCGCTGGCGCTCGGCTTCGATGCGGTCGGGTTCTGCGCCGCCGAACTCGGACCCGAAGCCCGCACCCGGCTGACCGACTTCCTTGCAGCCGGGCAACATGGTGAGATGGAATGGCTCGCCGACCGGCAGGAGCAGCGCAGCCATCCAAGATCGCTATGGCCCGAGGCGCGCAGCGTCGTGGCACTCGGTTTGTCGTATGCGCCTGAAGAGGACCCGCTCGCGACGCTGGCCCTACCCGATCGTGGCAACATTTCGGTTTATGCGCGCAACCGCGACTACCACGACGTCGTCAAAGGAAGGCTCAAGCACCTGGCGCAGTACATCGTCAGCGTCTTTGGCCCCGAGGTAAAAGTATTCGTTGATACTGCTCCGGTGATGGAGAAGCCGCTGGCTCAGCGCGCCGGCATCGGTTGGCAAGGCAAGCACACCAACCTGGTCTCGCGCACCCACGGATCGTGGCTGTTCCTCGGCGAAATCTACACCAGCCTCGACATCCCGCCCGACACCCCGCACGCCGATCGCTGCGGGACGTGCCAGCGTTGCATGGCTGCCTGTCCAACCGACGCCTTTCCCGCGCCCTACCGCCTGGATGCGACGCGTTGCATCTCCTACCTCACCATCGAACACCGCGGCCCGATCCCCGAGGAATTCCGCACTGCCATCGGCAACCGCATCTATGGCTGCGACGACTGCCTCGCCGCCTGTCCATGGAACCGGTTCGCCGCCACCACCGACACAGCCAAACTCCGCGCCCGGCCGGATCTGACCGCACCCCGGCTGGCGGAACTCGCCGCATTAGACGACGCCGGATTCCGAACGATGTTCACGGGCTCACCGATCAAGCGTATGGGGCGGAACCGTTTCGTCCGTAACGTTATGATCGCGATCGGCAATTCCGCGGACCAGACATTGGCGGAGATTGCCAACAAATTCAGCGCCGATATCGATCCGGTGATCGCGGACGCGGCGCGATGGGCGTCCGGCAGGCTAAGCGCCGCAGGCAAGAAAGGCCGGAGCTCTGCCCCAAACGCCGCCAGGAGAAGTGCTCCTGGACCCGCCTAACTAAGGTGAGGGGTTTAAAGGGGCGACTGCCCCTTGGCGGGTTTGGGCGCCGCGGGCGAAGGTTCCGACTGCCGCCCTCGGCAGTTGGAAGGCCCGCGGAGGGAGAGCCCGACCTTGCTTACTGCCTAGGGTGTCAATGCCTTGGCCACGGCGCGTTTGGCCATGACCCCGATTAGATGGGCGCGGTAGGGAGCCGAGGCGTGGATGTCGCTGTTGAGGTCGGTGGCAGGGGTCACGATGCCGGCGATGGCGTCGGGCGAGAAGTTCGCGGACAGGGCTTTTTCCATGGCGGTGTGGCGGAAAACGCCGCCTTGGCTGGCGCCGGTAATGGCGACGCGCACGTCGGTGCCGTATTTGGCCACGAACACGCCGACCATGGCGTAGCGCGAGGCGGGATTGCGGAATTTCTCGTAGGCAGATTTCTCCGGGATCGGGAATTCGATCGAGGTGATGATTTCGCCGGGTTCCAGCGCGGTGGTGAACATGCCCTGGAAGTAGTCGGCGGCGGCGATGCGGCGGCGCTCGGTGACGATGGTGGCGCCGGTGGCAAGGGCTGCGGCCGGGTAGCAGGCGGAGGGATCGTTGTTGGCGAGCGATCCGCCCATAGTGCCGCGGTTGCGAACCTGGGTATCGCCAATCCAGCCAGCCATTTCGGACAGGCCATGGAATTTTTCTTGTATTTCGGGAGACTGTGCGACGGCGCCGTGAGTGGTCATGGCGCCGATAGTTAGTTTGCCGCTGACGATAATGATCGAGACCATGCCGGTCTTCGACAAGTCAACCACCATCGAAGGCTGGTTGAGACGTTGTTTCAATACCGGGATGAAGGTCATGCCGCCGGCCAGCGCTTTTGCGGAATCGTCGGTTCCGAGCAGCTTTACTGCATCGGCGACAGTTGCGGGCTTTTCGTAGGTGAAGTCGTACATCAGGTTTTCTCCAAAACTTCTATTCGGCCGCCATCGCGGGCCTTCCGGCCTGCAGGATCGACCATATCTTCTGCGGCGACGCGGGCATGTTGATGTGGCGCACGTCGTAGGCTTTAAGCGCGTCGATGACGGCGTTGATGACGGCTGGCGGGCTGCCGATGGCACCGACCTCGCCGCAGCCTTTGACGCCGAGCGGGTTGTGGGTGCAGAGCGTGACCTCGGTCCCCACCGATATGTTGGGCAGCATGTCGGCGCGCGGCATGGCGTAGTCCATCATCGAGCCGGACAGAAGCTGGCCCTGCGCGTCGTAGACGGCATTCTCGAACAGCGCCTGGCCGATACCCTGGGCGACGCCGCCCTGGATCTGACCTTCGACGATCATCGGGTTGATGACACGGCCGACATCATCAACGGCGGTGAAGTTGATCACCGAGGTGACGCCGGTGTCGGGATCGATCTCGACCTCGCAGATGTGGCAGCCGCCGGGAAATGTGAAGTTCTTCGGATCGTAGAAGGCGGTTTCGTCGAGGCCGGGTTCGAGCTCCTCGATCGGGTAGTTGTGCGGCACGTAGGCGGCGAGCGAGATGTCGGTCAGCGTCTTGGTTTTATCGGTGCCGGCGACCGAGAAGACATTGTCCTTGAACTCGATGTCCTCGACGGAGGCTTCCATCAGATGCGCGGCGATTTTTTTACCCTTGGCGATGATCTTGTCCATCGCCTTGACCATTGCAGTGCCGCCGACGGCGAGCGAGCGGCTGCCGTAGGTGCCCATGCCGAAGGGGATCTTGGCGGTGTCGCCATGCACGACCTCGACCTGGTCCATCGGCACCCCGAGTTGCTCGCTGACGAGCTGGGCGAAGGTGGTCTCGTGGCCCTGGCCGTGGCTGTGGGTACCGGTGAACACGGTGACGGAGCCGGTCGGGTGGACGCGGATGTTGGCGACCTCATACAGGCCGGCGCGCGCACCGAGCGATCCGACGACGGCTGAAGGGGCGATGCCGCAGGCCTCGACATAGGTCGAGATGCCGATGCCACGGAGTATGCCTTTGGCGGCTGCCTGCTGGCGGCGAGCCTCAAAACCGGAGAAATTTGAGGTTGCCAACGCGGTCTTTAGCGTCGCCTCATAATCGCCGCTGTCGTATTGCAGCGCGACCGGCGTCTGGTAGGGGAATTCCGACGCGGGAATAAAGTTCTTGCGGCGCAGTTCCACCTTGTCGACACCGATATCGTGGGCGATGGTGTCGACCAAGCGCTCGACCAGGAAGGTCGCCTCCGGCCGGCCGGCACCGCGATAGGCGTCCACGGGGACGGTGTTGGTGAACACCGCCTTGACCTCGGCGTAGATCGCCGGGATTTTGTAAACGCCCGACAGCAACGTGGCGTAGAGGTAGGTCGGCACCGCGGGTCCGAACGTCGACAGATAGGCGCCCATGTTGCACAGCGTCTTGACCCGTAACGCGAGGAACCGGTTATCGGCGTCGAGCGCCATCTCGGCCATGCTGTCATGGTCGCGGCCATGCGCGTCCGACATGAAGGCTTCGGTGCGGTCGGCGGTCCATTTTACCGGCCGGCGGACCTTGGCCGAGGCCCACGTGACGATCGCTTCCTCGGCGTAGTGGTAGATTTTGGAACCGAAGCCACCGCCCACATCGGGGGCCACGACGCGCAGCTTGTTTTCCGGAATGTGCAGCACGAAAGCGCCCATCAGCAGCCGGATGACATGCGGGTTCTGGCTGGTGGTGTAGAGCGTGTAGTCGCCGGAATTGGTGTCGTACTCGCCGATCGCGGCGCGCGGCTCCATGGCGTTGGGGATCAGCCGGTTGTTGAGCAGGTCCAGCTTTACCGTGCGTGTCGCCTTGGCGAAGGCGGCATCGACCAGCGCCTTGTCACCGATGTGCCAGTCGTAGCAGACGTTGCCGGGCGCATCGTCGTGCACGTCGGTGGCGCCGGGC
>JAYTTA010000383.1:0-4998 GCA_043745345.1 Acetobacteraceae bacterium
ATGGTGGGAAGGTCAAGCCCCGGGCTCGCCTGCACCGCCGCTTTCCCGATGCGCGGCAATGAACGCACCGCCGCGAACGCCAGCACCGGCATGACGAGCCACTGCGCCAGCGGTGCCAGCCCGGTTCCCAAACCCGGCAGGACCGGCATGAGGTCTGAATAGCTCCAGGCATTGCTGGCGGTGTTCAGGTGCTCGCTGTAGATCGTGTAGCCGAGGCCGAAGACGACGGCCGGGGCGGCAACCGACAGAAAGCGCGAGCGCGGCCAATCGGCGCCGCCGAACAGCAGCAAGCTGCCGAGCAGCGACACGGCCGCGATGAGCACGTCGCCTCCCGTGCAGTGGACGACGGCGAAGGCGATGTCCTGCGTCGAGCCGGTCCGCCACAGCGTGTAGAGCGGCATCTGCGCAGCCTCCCACACGAGGTTCCCTGCGGCGATGACGGCGAAATAGAGTCGCATCGCGGGAAGCCAGGCGCAGGACGGTGCCATTAGGTCAGCCCGTGATGTGCCTCGGAATGGCGCAGGCTTGGGATCCAGCCGGCGACACGCGCCGCGTAGCGGGCGCAGGCGTCGCCGAACGCCTGGCGCGCCTCCGCCTCCTCGGCGTGGGCGAGATGGACACACATGAAGACCAGAAGGGGGAACATCGCCAGCGTCAGGATGGTCAACCACTGGAGCAGGAAACCGGGCATGATGACGATGAACACGAGCGAGTTCATCGCGACCGGTAGCCAGCGGCCATAGGCCGGGGCGTCATAAGTCATGGCCGTTTACCAGCTTGGCGTCGACGACCGAGGCGCTTGGGGGCGCTGGCCGGTATCCGCCGTGCCCGTGATGGTGGAACAGGTGCATCAGCGGGCACGCCAAAATCAGCAGGAACGACAGGACGCCGAAGAGAGGCGCCGTGTGCTTGGTGACGAGATAGAAGCCCGCGATCAGCAGGAAGCCGCGCATGACGACGCCGCTGGACGTCTTTTACCACGGCGGCGCAGGCGGGCCGTCTGGATCGGGTTGGCTACCGCACTGCATGACTCACATCATCCCCATCGGGCTGGCTGTCAGCTGGTCCAGAAGCTTCCGTTGCTCCGCCGATAATGCGGCATAGAGCGGCTTCGCGGCCGTCTCCATGCGGTTCAGCCTGCCGATATGCGCCGACATCATCTTCTGCCTGGCGGCCAAACGGTCAGGCAGGGTGGCGGCCATGCCGTCCCCGGTCATCTGCCCGTGCATGCCCTTCATTGCGGCGGCATTTGCCCGCATCGCTTCGGCGAACGCGTTCCATGGCACGGTCTGGGCGTCGGTGATCTTGAGTTCGGCCCGAAGATAGGCGATGCGGCCTTCGATATGCTCGAACGGCATGCCCATTTCTCCGCGTCCGGCCATCATCGGGCGCATCCTCTCCATCATGGATTCCATGCCGCCCATCGATCCTGCCTTTTCGCCGTCTCCCATCATCCCCGCCATCGGCGTTCCTCCCTGAGGGGGAACAATCGGCGTTGTTGGGGCCTGCGCCTGCGCGAGCGCCGTTGTCGCAACGAAGGCCAGGGTGCCCAGAGAAAGCCGGGACATCTTTTGTTTCATGGTGGTCTCCTGGATTTTGCGGGGTATCTCAATTCTCACAGTTGACCCTACTACTCCGTCATCCGCCTTGATGCAGATCAAGGTGCAGGAGGTCGGCGGTCGCCTGGGGCACCGCCATCTTTGCCGTGGTGACGCCAGCCATCCTCAAGGCTGCCTTGACGTTCCAATGATAGCAACCTTTATCTTCGCAGCATCCAGGAGGGGATCATGGTTATCGGCGAAGCGGCGAGGGCGTCCGGCGTGAGCGCGAAGATGCTCCGGTACTACGAGAGCATCGGCCTAATACCGGTCGCGGGCCGAACCGAGGGCGGATATCGCGTCTATGGCGCGCGCGAGGTCGAGACGCTGCGCTTCATCCGCCGGGCGCGCGATCTCGGCCTGTCGATGGAGCGCATCAAGCGCCTGGTCGGCCTGTGGCAGGACCGGCAGCGGCCGAGCCGGGAGGTCAAGCGCATCGCCCTGGAGCACGTCGCGGAACTCCACGCCAAGATCGGCGAGCTGACGTCGATGTGCGCGACCCTTGAGGAGCTTGCCGCCGCCTGCCACGGCGACCACCGGCCCGAGTGTCCCATTCTCCGTGACCTCGAGGCCGGAGGCGGCCGGGTGCTGCCAGACGTCGGACCGATGATGTAAAATCTGGGTCAGCCATCCGCATCTGCCGGTAACAAGCAGGCCGACATCATCGCCCCCATCATGTTCGAGGGGCACAGCCATTTCTTCCTGGGTCGGGGCAATGAGCGCGCGGAACGGCTGACCTGGATCGCGATCTGGCCTAGCGGGGCGATGCGGTGTGCCTGGGTTACTTCTTCACCAGCGGGCAGCGCGACTCCGACAAGGGTTGAAAGGCGTCGTCACCCGAAATGGTGGCGACGCGGCGGTACAGGTCCCACGGTCCCTTGGACTCGGCCGGTGTCTTGACCTGGAACAGATACATGTCGTGCACCATCAGCCCGTCGGCGCGGACGTGGCCGTTATGGGCGAAGAAGTCGTTGACCGGCATCTCCCGCATCTTGGCCATCACCGGCGCGCTGTCGGTCGTGCCGGCCGCGCGCACCGCCTCAAGATAGTGCGTCGTTGCCGAGTACAGCCCCGATTGCAGCATGTTCGGCATCTTCTTGAGCTTGTCGAAAAACCGCTTGGAGAACGCCCGCGTCGCGTCATCGGTGTCCCAGTAGAACGAGTCGGCCAACATCATGCCCTGCGTCGCTTCCAGGCCGATGCCGTGGATGTCGTTGATGTTGGCGCCCAAGCTGGCAAGCTTCATGCCGCTCTTGGTGACCCCGAACTCCGCCGCCTGCTTGACCGAGTTGATCAGGTCGCCGCCGCCATTGGCGAGGCCGAGCACCTGCGCCTTGGATTGCTGCGCCTGCAGCAGGAACGATGAGAAATCCGGGGTGTCGAGCGGCGCCTTGGCGCTGCCCAGCACCTGGCCGCCGCGGGCGTGGACGACCGTGCCGCTATCGGTCTCGAGCGATTTGCCGAAGGTGTAGTCGGCGACCAGGTAGAACCAGGTCTTGCCGCCCTGCGCCATGACTGCCTCGGTCACCGCGTGTGCCGTCGCGTACGTGTTGTAGGTGTAGTGCACCGTGGTCGCGGTGCAGGACTCGTTGGTTATGGTGGAAGCGCCGGGCCCGTTCAGCAGCACGATCCTGTGGCGGATGTTGGCGACGTTCATCACCGCCAGCGCCGGCGAGGAGGAAGCTACGTCGAGCAGCGCCACGACGTTGTCGGTGTCAAACCACTTGCTGGCGATCGAGGCCGCGATGTCGGCCTTGTTCTGGTGGTCGGCGACCTGGACCTCGATCGGCCGGCCCAGCACCGTGCCGCCGAAATCGGCCACCGCCATGCGCGCCGCGAGCTCGCTGCCGGGGCCGGTGACGTCGGCATAGACGCCGCCCATGTCGAGGATCACGCCGAGTTTCACGGGATCGGTCTCGGCCGCCGCCAGTGCTGGCGCGGGTGCTGGCGCGGGCTGCGCGTTGGCGGCTGTGATGGCGGCCAGCAGCAGGCAGGCGCTAAGGACGGGCTTGTTGTATTTCATTTTCTGACTTTCCTGGCGTGCGGCATCCCACGGCTTCGGTATCGACGCAGGCTGGGCCCGGTGCAAGGGCCGCCACGTCCGGGAGGCCCGCGCTGGCCTCCCGATTGTAACAGCCGATGGAGGTAGTTTAATCGTCAGCCGTGATGAACCGTCATCCGGCCTGCCTTACTTCTGTCTTCGTTCCGGGCGTGTGTTCCGCGCCTTCATGAAATGGAGATTCCATGTCCAACTTCCCTGGCCGCCAACCCCGGCTCATCGCGGCCCTGCTGGCCGGCACTATCCTCGGCGGCGCCGCGCTGCTGCCCGCCCGCGCCGCTAACACCGACGCATCCGGTGCGGTTAATCCGCCGGCCGCCGCCACCCGTATTCCGGATTTCGCCGACCTGGTCGCGCAGGTGAAGCCGGCTGTGGTCTCGATCACCGTCAAGATCGACGCGCCGGCGGAGGATGGCGATCCCCGCATGGGCATGATGCCGGATCAACGTGGCGCGCGCCGCCACGGCGAGGCGCGCGGGTCGGGCTTCATCACCGACGCCAGCGGCACCGTGGTGACCAACAACCATGTCGTGAAGGACGCCAAAAGCGTCAGCGTGACGCTGGATGACGGCACCGAGTATGTTGCCAAGGTCATCGGCCGCGATCCCCGCACCGATCTCGCGGTGCTCAAGATCCAGGCGGCCGACCATAAGTTTCCCTTTATCCAGCTAGGCGACTCTGCCGCGGTGCGGCCGGGCGAATGGGTGGTCGCGATGGGCAATCCGTTCGGCCTGGGCGGCACCGTCACGGCTGGTATCGTCTCGGCCAAGGGCCGTGACATCGGCTCGGGTCCCTACGACCAGTTCATCCAGATCGACGCGCCGATCAACCAGGGCAACTCCGGCGGCCCGCTGTTCACCCAGGATGGCCGCGTCGTCGGCGTCAACAGCGCGATCCTGTCGCCGTCCGGTGGCTCCATCGGCATCGGCTTCGCCATCCCCGCCAACGTCGTGAAGTCGGTCATCGCCGAGCTTGAGGTAACCGGCCACGTAACCCGCGGTTTTGCCGGGCTTGAGACCCAACTGATCGCCCCAGGCATGGCCAAGGCCCTGCACCTGAACGGCGCCGACGGCGCGCTGGTCGCCGGCGTACAGACCGACGGCCCGGCGGCCAAGGCCGGGGTTGAACCCGGCGACGTGATCCGCGCAGTCAATGGCCAGCCGATCAAGACGCCGCGCGATCTCGCCATGAATATCGGCGCGGCCAAGCCCGGCGACACGGTAAAACTCGACTTGATCCACGACGGCGCCGATCGCAGCGTCAAGCTGGCGTTGGTCGAGCTGCCGAACGAGCGCCAGACCGCCGACGCCGCCGACACGACCGACAACAAGGGTAAGATCG
>JAYTTA010000384.1:0-4986 GCA_043745345.1 Acetobacteraceae bacterium
ATACCCGTGCAATCCTGGGCGGATCTTGGCTGGACCGGGTTGATCGGGGTCTTCATGGCCGTCCATCTGGCCGGTGCCGCCAGCATGGCGCCGGTGCTCGAACGTTGGTTGCAGCCATGGGCGCGCTCGATCCGGTTCCTCGCCCAACGCTCGTTCGCCCTCTATCTGTTTCAACTGCCGGTGCTGCAATTCATGCTGTGCCTGATGCCGTGGCCGGCGACCAGCTGGTTCAGCCGTATCGACATCACGGTCGGCACCCTGGCCATCGTGCTGGTGCTGGCGGAGCTTACCGAGCGCCGCCGCAACGACTGGCGCCGGCTTTTCCAGCGCCTGCTGGGGCAAGGCTCAGCGTACCGTCCGCATCGTGCGGCGTAGCCCCCACGCCAGCGCCAGCATTAGGGTGAGCCCGGCCGCGGCATAGATGGCGGTGTTCCAGTCGCCGGCGCTGATCCGCTCGATCGATAGCCCGGCGAAATGCGCCGGCAGCACGTGCGCGGGGGCCCAGACGAACGCCGAGGCGACGTTGGCGACCAGGAACCGTGAGCGCTTCATTCCCGCCATCCCCGCCACCAGCGGCACGGTCGAGCGCAGCACCGGCACGAATCTGCACAGCGCGACGCTCATCGAGCCGTAGCGGTGGAAAAACACCTCCGCCCGTCCGATCAGCCGCGGGTGGCGGCAGAACGGCCACACGCTGCGCAACCGGGCGGTGTAGCGGGCGCCAACCCAGAACGAGATGAAGTCACCAAGAACGGCGCCGATAATCGAGACGATGAGGATCGGCGCCATCGGCAACCCGGCGACCGCCGCGGCACCGGCGACCGCCATCAGGATGGGTGTGCCCGGGACAAGGATGCCCAGCACCGCCACCGCCTCGATGACCGCCGCCGTGAAGGCGACCAGAATCGCCAACCCCGGGTGGGCGGCAACCAACGCAGCGCAATCGGCAATCCAGGACCACATAAAATAACCTAACAAAGAGTAACAACCCACGCCAGTGAACAAAGCTTTAGATACGTCTCAGTAATTGTTTTTGAACACGGCGTCGTTGCCTATCGCGTGTCGGAATGGCCGTCCTATAGTCTGGGCATCGCGAAGCTGGGCATCGCGAAGCGGAGACAGCACATGGAAGTGGTCGATTGCATCGTGGTCGGCGCCGGCGTGGTCGGACTCGCGGTCGCCCGTGCCCTGGCCCAGGCCGGCCGCGAAGTGTTGGTCATCGAGGCCGCGGACGGTATCGGCACGGAGACATCATCGCGCAACTCAGAGGTCATCCACGCCGGCATCTACTATCCGGCTGGCAGCTTAATGGCCCGGTTCTGCGTCGCCGGCCGCCGCGCGCTGTATGCCTACTGCGACGACAAGCACGTGCCCTACGCCAACTGCGGCAAGCTGATCGTCGCCACCAACGCGCAGGAGGACGGTAAGCTCGCCGACATCCGCAGGCGCGCCGCGATCAACGGCGTCGACGACATGCGCACCCTGACGCGTGCGGAAGCGGTTGCGTTGGAACCCAACCTTCGCTGCACCAGCGCGCTGCTGTCGCCCTCGACCGGCATCATCGACAGCCATTCCTACATGGTCGCCTTGCAGGGCGACGCCGAGAACGCCGGCGCGATGATGGTGTTCCGCAGCCCGGTCCAGGGCGGCCGGGTGGAAAACGGCCAGATCGAGCTCCAGGTCGGCGGCGAGGAGCCGATGCGGCTGGCCTGCAACCTGCTGGTCAATTCGTCCGGCCTGCACGCGCCAAACCTGGCCCGCACGATCGCCGGGATGCCGGCCGAGCGTATACCGACCGCCTACTACGCCCGCGGCAACTATTTTTCCATCTCCGGCCGGTCGCCGTTCTCCCGGCTGATCTACCCGGTGCCGGTGCCCGGCGGCCTCGGCGTCCACCTGTCGATCGACCTCGGCGGCCAGGCGCGGTTCGGCCCCGACGTCGAGTGGATCGACGAGATCGACTATAGCGTCGATCCCGCCCGCGCCGACAGTTTCTACGACGCGGTACGGACCTACTGGCCGGACCTAAAGGACGGCGCGCTGCAGCCCGGCTATTCCGGCATAAGGCCGAAGATCACGCCACAGGGCGCCCCCGCCCAGGATTTCGTCATCCAGGGGCCGCAGACGCATGGCGTGCCCGGGTTGATCAACCTGTTCGGCATCGAAAGCCCCGGCCTGACCGCCTCGCTGGCGATCGCCGATCACGTGCTCGAAGTCGCGGCGACAGGCTGAACTTGCGCGGAAGCGCCGGCTCGGGCATTCGTTTCAGATTATAACGGTAAAGGGCCCGGTACCATGCGCCTCGACGGACAAGCCGCCATCGTCACCGGCGGCGCATCGGGCCTCGGTGCCGCCACCGCCGCCGCCCTTGCCGTCCAAGGCGCCCGTGTGGCGGTGTTCGACATCAACCAGGCTGCCGCCGAAACGCTGGCCAAATCCATCGGCGGCCTCGGCATCGGCTGCGATGTCGCCGACGCCGCCGCCGCCGAAGCCGCCTTCGCCGCCGCGAAAGCCGTCCATGGCGGTGTCCGCGTGCTGGTCAACTGCGCCGGGGTCGGCACCGCCGGGCGCATCGTCGGCCGCGACGGGCCGATGAAGCTGGAGACCTTCGAGCGCGTCATCCGCATCAACCTGGTCGGCACTTTCAACATGCTGCGCCTGGCCGCGGCCGAGATGGCCGAACTCGACGCCGAGGCCGACAACGAGCGCGGCGTCATCATCAACACCGCCTCGGTCGCCGGCATCGAGGGCCAGGTCGGCCAGGCCGCCTACGCCGCCTCCAAGGCCGGCGTCATCGGCCTCACCATCCAGGCGGCGCGGGAACTGGCCCGGTCCGGCGTGCGCGTCATGACCATCGCCCCGGGCCTGATCCAGACGCCGATGTTCAACGGCCTGGCGCCCGACATCCAGGCCAGCCTTGCCGCCACGGTGCCATTCCCGGCCAGGCTCGGCATGCCGGACGAATACGCGGCATTGGTCATGCACATCGTCGCCAACCGTTTCCTCAACGGCGAAACGATCCGGCTGGACGGCGCACTACGAATGGCGCCGCGGTAGTCGGACCCATGCGGATTGTCACGTGGGCCAGCCGACTAATCGGCGGCTCAGACCTCCCCGGCGCCAGTCGAGTTTCGAACGCGCTCGATCGGCTGGCAGGCACCGCGGCATCGCCCGCCACGCCGGTATCGATCGTGGCCGACCTGCCAGAGGAAAAGCTGCTCGGCCGTTTCCGCCCCTACACGGGACCCGGCGAACCCGAGTTCATGACCGACTTCCTCGGCGGGCGCACCCGGGTCGCCTTCGTCACCGGCTACGAGGCCTTTGCCGGAAAGGTGCTCGGCCGGCCCACGCGCGGCGCCGAGGTGCTGTACGAGCACGACGAATGGCTCGGCACCCTGGCGTCGGTGATCGAGGCCGGGGAGCGCGGCGAGCTGGTGGTGATCGAGCTCGGCGCCGGCTGGGCGCCCTGGCTGGTCGCGGCGGCCCAGGCGGCGGCGCAGATCCCCGCCATCCGATCCGTGCGGCTGCTTGGGGTGGAGGCGACGTCCTCGCGCCACGAGATGATGGTCCGCCATTTCCGCGACAACGACCTCGACCCGTCGGCGCACGCGCTGCTACTCGGCGCCGCCGGCGACAGCGACGGCACCGCCCGATACGCCAAGCTGCCCGACCCGGCAGCCGATTGGGGCGCCACCGAGCTCCATGCCGACGGTCCGGACTTCGATGAGGTGCCGTGCTTCGCGATCGCCGGCCTGGTCCGCCGCTACGACCGCGTGGACCTGCTGCACGTCAACATCCAGGGCGCCGAGGCCACCGCGCTGCCGATCGCCATGCCGGCCCTGAACGAGCGTGTCCGCCGCGTGGTCGTCGGCACCCATTCGCGCGCCATCGACGCCAGCCTGTCGGACGTCTTCCAAACCGCCGGCTGGCATCTGGAAGCGCGGCATCCCTGCACGCTGAACGACGGCGTCATGGTGCGCGACGGGACGCAGGTCTGGCGTAACGAGGCATGGGGCTCTGCCCCATACTCCGCAAAGGGGCAGTCGCCCTTTTGAACCCCTTCACTTGGGTTGGGTGCTCTTGGGCGGGGTTTGGGGCGTAGCGGGCGAAGGTTCCGACTGCCGCCTTCGGCAGTTGGAACGCCCGCGGAGAGACAGCCCCGTGCTAGCTTTTCAGCTTCGCCAACTCCGCCCGCAACTCCGGAATACCCGAACCTGTCTCGCTGCTGGTAACGAAAATCTCCGGATACGCCGCCGCATGGGACCGGGCGATCTGCAGCGCCGCCTCCGCCTTGCGCCCGAGCGGCCCAGGCTTGACGCTGTCGGCCTTGGTCAGGACCAGCAGAAAAGTCACCGCCGCCTGATCGAGCAGATCCATCACCGCGGCGTCCGACGGCTTGAACTCGATCCGCGCATCCAGCAGCAGCACCACGCGCCGCAGGGTCGGCCGGCCGCGCAGGTAATCGAACATCATTCCCTGCCAATCGGCCTTTATCTCCTTGGCCGCCTGCGCGTAGCCGTAGCCGGGCATATCGACCAGCGTCATCTGCCGACCAAGGTCGAAGAAGTTGAGCTGACGGGTGCGGCCGGGCTGGCCGGAGATGCGGGCCAGCGCGTTGTGGCCGGTCAGCGCGTTGATCAGCGAGGATTTACCGACATTCGACCGGCCGGCGAAGGCGATCTCGGGCAGGCCCGGCGCGGGCAGCTGCTCCAGCTTCTGCGCCGCGTAGAAAAACTGGCATTCATGCGCGAACAGCAGCCGCCCGGCCTCGATTGCCGCTGCTTGAACAACGGCGTCGTCTATGGGTTCAAGTTCGGGCAAGACTGGGTTTCGGCAGGCTGGTACGGCGCTGGATCAACCATTGCTGCGCCACGGAAAGGGTGTTGTTCCAGCTCCAATAGATCACCAGGCCGGCGGGAAAGCTGGCCAGCATGAAAGTAAAAAGGATCGGCATGAACTGGAACACCCGCGCCTGCACCGGGTCCG
>JAYTTA010000385.1:0-4937 GCA_043745345.1 Acetobacteraceae bacterium
GTCTGGGCGGCGTTCTGCTGGGCCACGATCCACTCCTTGAGAGAGGCGTCGTCATAGGCGGCGTCAAAGGTCGGCCGGGCCATCCCGGCCAGTGCCGCAGTCTTCCACAGCTCGGCGCGCGTATCGACGCCGCGGCCGAACGCCCATCTGTCCTGGTTGGCGAGCAGCGCCTGCACGAACGGCTCGTACCGCGCGGCCGGCAAGGTTCGCGCCACTGCCGCTGCGGCAAGCGCCACCTGATCAAGCGGAAAATCGTTGTAGACGAAGCGTACCTTGCCAGTGTCGATCAGCTCGGTTTTGACCTGCGGAAACGTTTCGCGGGAAAAGCCAGCGCAGTGGGTGCAGGTCAGGGAAAAGAACTCGAGCACCGTCACGCGGGCATCCTGATTGCCGAGCGAACGCTCACTGCGAGGCGACGACGCATCGGCGGCGTGGGCGGGCGGAAGCATGGCGAAAGCCGGTGCACCAACGGCGGCGGACAGCAGGAAGCGTCGGGAAAGCATCATTTTCACCTCGATGTCTGTTCGATCTAATCCCTCGACTCGCGCGGAGTCGAGGATGTTGCGGCCGAACCCGGCCGGTAGGTCATTACCGCGCGGCCAAGTGCTGCCAGTGCAGCGCGCAACTCGCCCTGCGGCAGCGCGCCAACGGCGAGATCGACCCGCCGGCCGGTCTCCGCGGTCGGCTTCGGCGGAGCCGGCGGTGTCGGTTCGGCCACTGGCGCCGGCGCGAAGCCCAGCCGCTCGACCACGGCCGCACCCAGATGGGTGTTGATGCGGGCGATGAGCTGCGGCGCCAGATGCTGCAGTTCCATGGCCACGGGACCGGTGCAGGCTATGGTCAGGCGGCCAGCGGCAAGCCTTTTTGGCAACGTCAGCCCGGCCAGCACAGGGCCCACGATCGCCGACCAGTCCGCCATCACCTGGGCGGCAGCGGGCGAGCGTTTGCGAAGCGCCGGCTTGGCGATGCCGGGCACCAGCGCGCCGAGCGGCCGCGGGCCATAGACGTGGCGGGTTTGCAACGGCGTGTCCTTGCCAGCGTCAGAGACAGTGATCATACCCTGCGCCGTGTCCCGCGCCCGCCTGCCACCGCTTCCCAAGCCCTTATCCGCCATTCCGCCGGCATCCCTGTTGTTGTCCTGGTACGACCATAATCGCCGGGCCATGCCGTGGCGGGCGAAGCCGGGCGAGCTCGTGGACCCATATTGCGTCTGGCTGAGCGAGATCATGCTGCAGCAGACCAACGTTGCCACCGTCATACCCTATTTCGAAAGGTTTGTCCGCCGGTTTCCCGGTGTCCAGGCGCTGGCCGCCGCGCCGCTCGACAGCGTTCTGGTGGCTTGGGCGGGGCTTGGCTACTACGCCCGCGCCCGCAATCTTCACCGCTGCGCGCAGGTCGTGGCGGCACTTGGCGGCTTTCCCTCGACCGTCGAAGAACTGCTTGGCCTGCCCGGCATCGGCACCTACACCGCGACGGCGATCGCGGCCATCGCCTTTGGCGTTCCGGGTGTGCCGGTCGACGGCAATGTCGAGCGCGTGACCGCGCGGCTGTTCGCGATCACCGAGCCAATCCCGGCGGCGCGGCCGGCGCTGGGCCGGGCGGCGGCAAGGCTTGGCCGCGATCCCGACGCCGGCGCCCGGCCATCGGACTTCGCCCAGGGCCTGTTCGACCTCGGCGCCACGATCTGCACGCCAAAAACGCCGGCCTGCGCTCTGTGTCCGTGGCTCGGACATTGCGACGGGCAGCGCATGGGGATCGCTGCCGAGCTGCCCCGCCGCACTGAGAAAAAGCCGCGTCCAGAAAAATTCGGCGCCTGCTTCTGGCTGACCGACCCCGCCGGCAACGTGTTGCTGCGCCGCCGTCCGCCGAACGGGTTGCTGGGCGGCATGACCGAACTGCCCGGCACCGAGTGGCGGACATCACTTTGGTCACTACAGGAGATGCTGGCTGCGGCACCGATGGCGGCGGCGTGGCGCGAGGCCGGCGAGGTGCGGCACGTCTTTACCCATTTCGAGCTGCGGCTGACGGTGTTCGCGGCCGTCGTCGAAAAATTCGAGACCACCGGCTTCGCCCACCCGGTCTCAGCATTGGATGAGGCGGGCCTGCCGACGGTGATGCGCAAATGCGTGGCGCTGGCGAACGGTCCCATCTTGCCTCCATCGCCGCAAAAAAGCATTTTACCGATCTTGTTGGTTGGAGATAAATCATGAAAGTCCGCGCAGCCGTTGCCCGTAAAGCCGGCGAAAAGCTCTCGCTCGAAATGGTCGACCTCGAAGGTCCGCGTGAGGGCGAGGTATTGGTCGAAATCCGCGCCACCGGCATCTGCCACACCGACGAGTTCACCCTGTCGGGCGCCGATCCCGAGGGCATATTCCCAGCCATCCTTGGCCATGAGGGCGCCGGCGTGGTAGTCGAACTCGGCGCCGGCGTCACCAGCCTGAAAAAAGGCGACCACGTCATTCCGCTTTACACGCCCGAATGTCGGCAGTGCGAATACTGCCTGAGCCGCAAGACTAACCTTTGCGTGGCGATCCGCGCAACGCAGGGGCGCGGCCTGATGCCGGACGGCACCAGCCGGTTCTCCTGCGATGGGGAGGCGATCTTCCACTACATGGGCACCTCGACCTTCGCCAACTACACCGTGGTGCCGGAGATCGCGCTAGCCAAGATCCGCTCGGACGCGCCGCTGGAAAAGGTCTGTTACATCGGTTGCGGCGTCACCACCGGCATCGGCGCCGTCATCAACACCGCCAAGGTCGAGCCGGGCGCAAAGGTCATCGTATTCGGCCTCGGCGGCATCGGGCTGAACGTGCTGCAGGGTGCGCGCCTGGCCGGCGCCGAGATGATCGTTGGCGTCGATCTCAACCCCGGCCGCCGCGTCATGGCGGAAAAGTTCGGCATGACGCATTTCGTCAATCCGGCCGAGGTCGAGGGCGATCTCGTGCCCTACCTCGTCGATCTGACCAAGGGCGGCGGCGACTACACCTTCGAATGCATCGGCAACGTCAAGGTTATGCGTCAGGCACTGGAATGCGCCCATCGCGGCTGGGGCAAAAGCATCGTCATCGGCGTCGCGGCAGGCGGCCAGGAAATCTCGACCCGGCCCTTTCAACTCGTCACCGGCCGGGTATGGATGGGCAGCGCCTTCGGCGGCGCGCGCGGCCGCACCGACGTACCACGCATCGTCGACTGGTATATGGATGGGAAGATCAACATCGACGACCTGATCACCCACGTGCTGCCGTTCGAACAGATCAACGAGGGATTTGATCTGATGCGCCGCGGCGAGAGTATCCGCACCGTTGTGACCTACTGAAAACGGAGACCGCAATGACCAACCAAGTTGCGCTGATCGTCGGCGCCAACCGTGGTCTAGGCCTTGGCCTCACGGACGAACTGCTGAAACGCGGCAACGAGGTGATCGCCACCACGCGGAGCCTCGACCGCGCCGGGGCGTTGCAGGCGCTGGAGCACGACTACCCCGGCAAGCTCATCATCGAGACGCTGGACATGAGCGAAGCCGAGCAGATCGACAATTTTGAAAAACGCTTGAACGGCCGCACCTTGGACGTCCTGTTCGTGAATGCCGGCATTTCCGGCCCGGCGCACAAGAATGCCTCCCAGGCCACGCCTGAGGAAATCGGCACGCTGATGTTCACCAACGCGATCGCCCCGATTCGACTGGCCCGTCACCTGCTCGGCCATGTCCGCGAGGATACCGGCGTGATCGCCTTCATGAGCTCGGTGATGGGCAGCATCGCCGAAAACACCAACGGCAGCAGCGAGCTGTATCGCGCCAGCAAGGCGGCGCTGAACTCCCTCACCCGCGGCTTCTACAACGGCGGGCTTGGCGACCGGAAGATCACGGTGCTGTCGATGCATCCGGGCTGGGTGCGGACCGACATGGGCGGCCCGTCCGCCGCGGTCGGAGTCCCCGAAAGCGTCGCCGGCATGGCCGACGTGCTGGAAGCCCAAAGAGGCAGCCACTCCCACCGCTTCCTCGACTACACCGGCACCCAGATCGCTTGGTGACACCTGATACCTTAGACAGACAAGCATGGGGCCATAGCGGGCAAAGGTTCTAACTGGCCGCCTTCGGCTAGTTGGAAGGCTTGCGGAGGGAAAGCCCCATACTGGCCAAAATCCGTCGCAGCCGTAGCCATGCCGGCTGGATGCGCGGCGGACCTTCCCCTGCTCCAGAACTCAACGGCATCGCGGGTGATCTCTCACACGAGCAGGCCCATTGGATACCTGTCACGGACGCCGCCGGCGACCAACCGGCGCCGGCCGTCGTAATTAACCGCGGAAAATTGCCAACCGAATCGGAGCGCGGAACCCTGAAATCGGCCCCCTGCACATCGGAAACCGTGCGCTGGTTCACCAGCCGGGACTACATCACCGTCGTCCCGATACGGCGCGACTATAGCGCCACTGGCGGCTCAATGACGGAAGTCAACACCGACTACGCCGCGGGTCCGAGCGACTACACGCGAAATCGCTTACGGCATCGATGCCGCGGTCCAGTATGCGGCGTCTCTGGCCTTTGTACGGCCGTCGGGGATGGTGGTGGTTGGGTAGTCCGTAAGTGGGCTGTGCGCCGTCGCCTGTGCCGCGACCAACCCGCCGCGTGTGTCGGCCACCCTCAATCTCAGCCGCAGGCCTGGCGGCCATATCGGCAACATATCCAACAACAACTGCCAACCCGATCAGTTGAACGTTGCCACAGGCCGTTTGGCCGCACGGCCGAAACGCCGATGCTGTGGATCTGCACCGAGAACGACAGCTACTTCGCGTCAAAGATTGCGCACACCATGTGACTTACCTTCACCGATGCACGCGGCCGGGCCGAAACGTTTCAACTTGGGCCCTCCGATGACAATGACCACCTGCTGCTCCGGCACTCGGGTGGATCAACGATCTGGTGGCCTTTAGTGGAG
>JAYTTA010000386.1:0-4910 GCA_043745345.1 Acetobacteraceae bacterium
CACAGCACCGCGATGGCGTTGGTGGCGCCGACCATCAGGATGCGCGCCGGGTTGAGCCGGTCCAGGGTTTCGGTGCCGAGCAGGGTCCAGGTCGCCAGCATCACGATGCCGACGGCGCCACCAAAATATCCTCCATACAGGCTAAGCACGAACTGGGCGGCGAGCAGCGCCGGCGGGCCGATGCGGACGTAGCGGCGGAGCCGTGTGCCGAGGTCGCGGCCGAAAGCGAAAGCCAGGGTCGCGAACAGCAGCAGCCACGGCACCACCGCGTCGAACGTGGAGACCGGCGTCGCCAGCAGCAGGAGGGCGCCAAGGAACCCACCGGTGACGCTGATCGACAACAATTGCCACAGCCTGACCCCGCCGATGTCGGAGAAGTCATGGCGGTAGACCCAGGCGCTGCTGACCGCACCGGGGAACAGTGCCACGGTGGACGACGCGTTGGCCGCGACCGACGGCAGGCCGGCGAACACCAGGGCGGGAAACGAGAAGAATGAACCGCCGCCGGCAATGGCGTTCATGGTGCCGGCGGCGAAGCCTGTGGCCAGCAACATCGCCAGCGTGGCCGGGGTCACAGCACCAGCTCCCCGAGCAGCGCATCCAGCCGCAGCCTTCCCTCCGCCGTGGCGATCAGCCTGCTTTGGGTGCGGACCGCGTAACCGGCCTCGATCGCGCGGGCGAGGATGTCGAGATCGATCGCGTCGTCCAGCACGATGCCGGTGCGGGCCTGAAAGCGTGCGGCGTCGATGCCCTCGTTCAGCCGCAGCCCCATCAGCAGCATTTCGCGGGCGCGTTCACGTGGTTCGACCGGGTCCTCGCGGGTGGTGCCGTGGCCGTCCGCCTCCACCCGTCCGGCCCAGATTTCCGGGACGCGATGACGGCGGGTGGCGAGGATCTTTTCGCCCGATGTGACACGGCCATGCGCGCCCGGGCCGATGCCGGCGTAGTCGGAGTAGCGCCAATAGGCCAGGTTGTGGCGGCTTTCAGCGCCAAGTACTGCATAGTTGGAGATCTCATACGGCAACAGCCCGACGCGCGCGGCTTCCTCCGCGGTGGCCTCGTACATCGCCGTGGCGGTTTCCTCGTCGGGCAGGGAAAAATCGCCGCGGCGATGGCGGGCCTCGAACGCGGTGCCGGGCTCGATGGTCAGCTGGTACAGCGAGAGATGGTCGGCGGCGAGGTCGAGCGCCTGGCGCAACTCCCGCCGCCATGCCGGCAGTGTCTGGCCGGGGCGGGCGTAGATCAGATCAAACGAGATGCGCGGGAACAGGCGCCGGCCGATCTCCAGCGCGGCGATCGCCTGGGCGGCGGAGTGCTCGCGCCCCAGCATCGCCAACGCCTCAGGCTCCAGGCTTTGCACACCGAGCGATATCCGGTTGACCCCGGCGTCGCGGAACGCCCGCAGCCGGCCGGCCTCGACCGAGGTCGGGTTGGCCTCCAACGTGATCTCGATGTTGTCCACCGGCTGGAACAGCCGGGTTGCGTCCTCGATGAGGAACGAGACTGTCTCCGGCGCCATCAGGCTTGGCGTGCCGCCACCGAAGAAGATCGAGCCGAGCGGGCGCGGCGCAAGCCGCGCCGCCTCCCACGCCAGCTCGCGGCGCAATGCATCGCGAAAACGCGCCTGCGGGATAGTGTTGCGAACATGCGAGTTGAAGTCGCAGTATGGGCACTTGGCCAGGCAGAACGGCCAGTGCACGTAGAGCGCCAGCGCGTCAGCCAAGGCAGGAGGCCACGAGCTGATGAAACGCCCGCGCCCGGTGGCTGGTGGCGTGCTTCTCCGCCGGCGAAATCTCGCCATAGGTCAGCGCCGAACCCGCCGGGCGGAACATCGGATCATAACCGAAGCCCAGCGTGCCGCGCGGCGGCCACTGTCGAGAACCGCCGATACGGCCCAGAAAACTCGCCGTATGGCCGTCCGGCCAGGCCAGGCACAGCACGCAGACGAACCAGGCCCGATCGTCGGCGCCCTCGCCGCACTCGGCATGGACCCGCGCCATTGCAGCCGCAAAATCTTTTTTGGGGCCAGCCCACCGCGCCGAATGCACCCCCGGCGCGCCGGCCAGCGCCGCGACGCAGAACCCGCTATCGTCGGACAGTGCCGGCAAGCCGGTCGCCCGAGCGGCGGCAAGCGCCTTCAGCCTTGCATTGCCGACGAAATCGGGCTCGGTTTCGTCCGGTTCCGGCAGCCCCAAGGTGCCGGCGGAGATCACGTCGAATCCGCGCGGCGCCAGCAGTTGGGCTATCTCGACCAGCTTGCCGGGGTTGTGACTGGCTACGACCAGCTTTTCGCCTTGGACTAGCTTTCGCATCAAGAAAGCCTGGGCTCTGCCCAGACCCGCCGGGGCAGCGCCCCCGGGGGCGCTGCCCTTGAAGAAGAAAGTTCAAAGGGGCGACTGCCCCTTTGCGGGTCCAGGGCAGAGCCCTGGCCTTGCCGTATTGCTTGCACTTACATGGCCTGGTTAATAGTGGCCGTCTGCGCGGCGAATAATTCCGTGGTGCCCTTGCGCGCCAACCGCAGCAATTCCAAGAACTCGGCCTCGGCAAAAGCAGTCTTCTCGGCGGTGGCCTGGATTTCGACGATCCCGCCCGATGCCGTAAGGATGAAGTTGGCGTCGGCGTCGGCATCGGAATCCTCAGCATAGTCGATATCCAGCACCGGCGCGCCGCCGACGATACCGCAC
The DNA here is from genome assembly GCA_043745345.1 of Acetobacteraceae bacterium. Classification (GTDB taxonomy): domain Bacteria; phylum Pseudomonadota; class Alphaproteobacteria; order Acetobacterales; family Acetobacteraceae; genus PALSA-911. Next base: position 2,685 of record JAYTTA010000386.1, read on the forward strand.
GACACCGCGGCGACCTGGCCGATTAGCGGGATCGTCGCCAGCACGTTTTTGCGCTTCAAATGGTTCAGCGCCAGCGCCAGCGCGACATAGGCCCCGGTAATCGAGGCGCAGCGGGTGCCGCCATCGGCGTTGAGCACGTCGCAATCCAAGGTGATGGTCATCTCCCCCAGCGCTGCCCGATCGACCACGGCGCGAAGCGAGCGCCCGATCAGGCGCTGGATTTCCTGCGTCCGGCCGGATTGTTTTCCACGCGCCGCCTCGCGGTCACCTCGGGTGTGGGTGGCGCGCGGCAGCATGCCGTACTCGGCCGTTACCCAGCCCTTGCCTTGGCCGCGCATGAACGGCGGCACGCGGCCCTCGACGCTGGCGGTGCACAGCACCTCGGTCCCGCCCATGCGGATCAGGCAGGAGCCCTCGGCATGGTGCGAGAAACCAATCATCATGGAGACGGGGCGCAGCACGTCGGCGGCGCGGCCGGATGGTCGCATTATCTTATTCCTCGGGTTCACCCGCCCTCTACAGCATTCCGCCGGTGGCGGCGACATGGCGGCGAAGGGGGGGGTAAAAAGATGGTCCTGGTTTTTGGCCGGGGTTCGGCCCTACATGGAAGGCTCGATGATGGATCGACCCCTTAGTCCGGCAATTTCGCCCAATCTGGATTCCCGCTCAGCAGCCGTGCTGCGCGAGATCGTCGAGCAATACGTCGAAACCGGTGAGCCGGTCGGTAGCCGCACCCTGTCGCGCCGGCTGCCGCTGTCGCTGTCTCCCGCGACCATCCGCAACGTCATGGCCGACCTGACGGAGGCCGGGCTGCTGTTCGCGCCGCACACCTCGGCCGGGCGGCTGCCGACCGACCTCGGCCTGCGCCTGTTCGTCGATGGGCTGCTGCATTTCGGCGAACTGGGCGAGGAGGACCGCGAGAGCATCACCGCAGCACTCGCCGCCTCCGGCCGGTCGCTGGAGGACACACTGGGCGAGGCGTCGTCGATGCTGTCGGGACTGTCCTCGGCCGCGGGCCTGGTGCTGGCGCCGAAGACCGACGGCGCGGTGCGTCACATCGAATTTGTGCCGCTGGGTACCGGGCGGGCGCTGATCGTGCTGGTCAACGGCGATGGCCACGTTGAGAACCGCGTCATCGACACGCCCAAGGGATTGCCGCCCTCGGCGCTGCAGCAGGCCGGCAACTACCTCAACGCCAAGCTGTCTGGCCGGTCGCTGGCCGAGCTAAAGCGCATCGTCGCCGGCGAGATGGTCGCCAACCAGACCGAATTGGACGCACTGACCGCGGGGGTGGTGGAAGCCGGGCTCGCGACCTGGACCGGGGCAGGGCCCAAGGGCATGTGGGGCGGCAGCCTGATCGTGCGCGGCCAGGCGCGGCTGCTGGCGGACGTGACACAGATAGAGAGCCTGGCCTCGATCCAGGCGCTGTTCGAGCGGCTGGAAACGCAGGAGACGATGCTGCGGCTGCTCGACCTCGCCGAGGAGTCCGCCGGCGTGCGCATCTTCATCGGCGCCGAGAACGGTTTGTTCAACGCCACCGGCGTGTCGATGGTGGTGGCGCCGGCGCGCGCCGAGGGCGGCCGCATCGTCGGTGCGATCGGGGTTATCGGGCCGACACGGATCAATTACGGGCGGATTATTCCCGTCGTGGATTATACCGCCCGCGTTATTGGGCGGCTGCTCGGCTAGGACGGCATGAAACACCGCAGATGGTAAGCTAGACCCAAACCCGCCAGGAGAGGCGCTCCTTGGACTCGCCTGACTAAGGGGATGCGCTACCGGGCGCGGTTTGGGGCAGCGCGCCATACTTCTTTACCTACGGCGTAAGCTGCCGGAATACCAAGGTCCGCGACAGGGTGAAATTGGACATCATTCCGGCCAGCATGCCGGCGAACACGGCGAACACCGGCTCCCGGGCGCAGATCGCGACGAACGTCACGAGCAGGAAAAAAGTGCCGCGGTTGAGGATGAAGCCGCCAAAATTGGCCAACAGGAACAGCGCCCATTGGCGGTGTGCCGAACCGGCGCCGCGGCCGCGAAAGGTCCACCAGCGATTAAGCAACCAGGTCACGGTCGCGGCGACCAGGTAGGAGACCAGGCCGGCGCCATACAGGCCGAGGCTGCCGCGCAGCGCATAGACGATGGCCGTGTCGCAGGCGAAGCCGACCAGTCCGACCAGGCCAAACCGGACAAATTCCTCCAGCACAGCCAGCCGCCGCACAGTCG
>JAYTTA010000387.1:0-4902 GCA_043745345.1 Acetobacteraceae bacterium
TAAACAATGATGCCCTTAACGCGCAACGGCCATTCCAGCCGGTCCAGCGCCTCACGCCAGAACCGCCAATCGGATCGTTCGCCAGCGAAGGCCGGGTTCGGCGCAATCTGCCGCTCTCCCCAGATGCGCAGTATCCGGGCATGCACCAGGTCGATCCGCCGGCGCCGGTAGAGGATGTCGAGGCATTTCACGACATCGTCCGGATCGCACGGGCGTCGCAGCAGCCCTTTGCTGGATCTGTGCCTTGTGCCGTCACGACGAGCGTTCAGCGCCGCCAGCGTCCAGAACCAAGCCGCCTCGGCGGAGCGAAACGGCTCTGCCTGCAACTCGTCAGGCGTCAGCCGGCCGGGTGGAATGCGCCGGACCCGGTCGGCCAGGTTAACGATTGTGCAAGTTCCAACGCCCATGCCTGTCTCTCCACCTGATTGTCGTGACGAACGTAAATATGAGAACAAGTAAAGAACAAATAACCACAGGTTGTATAAACGATGCAACCATCTATTCGGTGTTTTTTCCTATTTCATTCGGCGGCAAATCCTAGGACACTGTCTTCACGCGAATCGGCGGACACCACGCCACACTGAACCCGGCGATCCTCCAACCAGCCGGGCTGCCAGAGGAAAGGTGCGACGGCATGAAACACGACGAGATCTGGCGGGCGCTCGATACGCTGGCGGCGGAGAACGGGCTGTCGGCCTCAGGCCTCGCCAAGGCGGCCGGGCTGGACGCGACCACCTTTAACCCGTCCAAGCGGACCATGCCCGACGGCCGCTCCCGCTGGCCGAGCACCGAAAGCCTGGCCAAGGTGCTGATCGCCACCGGCGCCAGCCTGGAGGCTTTCACCGCGTTGGTCACTGGCGCGCGCACTCTGGCGTCCGGCAATGCGCGCTCGACCTCGCGCCGTGTGCCGCTGATCGGCTTCGCGCAGGCCGGCGGCGACGGCTTCTTTGACGATGGCGGCTATCCGGTCGGTAGCGGTTGGGATGAGGTTAGCCTGCCCGAGATCGGCGATCCCAACGCCTATGCGCTGGAAATCGCCGGCGATTCGATGGAGCCGGTGTTCCGCGACGGCGATATGGTGATCGTCTCGCCCTCGGCGCCGATCCGCCGCGGCGACCGGGTGGTGATGCGCACCAACGAGGGCGAGGTGATGGCCAAACAACTCGCGCGAAGGTCGGCCCGGCGCGTTGAACTACGCAGCCTTAATCCGGCGCACCCGGATTACAGCTTTGATCTGATGGAGGTTACGTGGATCCATCGGATTGTTTGGGCCAGTCAATAGTAAGAGTATGATGTTTCCCTTTCGCCGGGGAAGTGTCTCCGTAGGCGCAATATTTAAGTAAGGGGATCACAGGGGCGACTGCCCCTTGGCGGGTCCCATTGCTTGAACGAAGGGGCAGAGCCCTGCCTTCTAAGCTCGTCCAGAAAACCCGGACAGCAGTAACGGATCGATCTTCATCGTCGCCAGCGCCCGGCGCCACTTGGTGTCGTGGCCGCCATCGAACACCACCGCCTCGTCGGCCGGCGCCGACAGCCAGGCATTCTGCTGCATCTCGTCATCGAGCTGTCCTGGGCCCCAGCCGGCATAGCCCAATGCAAGCAAACCCTCACGCGGGCCGCCGCCAGCGGCGATCACCTTCAAGACATCCAGGCTCGAGGTCAGCGCCAGCCGGTCGTTGACCTGAAGGCTGCCCTCGCCGGCCCAATCGGCGGTGTGCAGCACGAAGCCGCGGCCGTTCTCCACGGGACCGCCCGCGCACAGCCGGATGCGGCGCTCGGGCGGGTTGGGCTCGATCCCGAGCTGACGCAGCAGGTCGTCGAAGTTCGGCTTGAGCAGAGGCCGGTTGACCACAAGGCCCATGGCGCCCTCGGCCGAGTGGGCACAAAGGTAGATCACGCTGTGGCTGAAGCGAGGATCGGCCATTGCCGGCATCGCGATCAGCATCTGACCGGTCAGGAAATGATCTTCCGGGATCGAAGCCCTCATCGGCTGAAGCATAGCACCGATCTGGGGGTCGTCAGCATTCGCCGCAAGCCGGGAGTGCCGGGGCGTGACTCCGCTGCCGCGGAAGTCTACGAAGCGTAGTATCTTGCACTCACCGGCCCGGAAATATCCTCCGCGGCGCAACCGACGAGGCTGATGATGACGATCCAGGTAGGCGACACGCTGCCATCGATGAAGCTGATGCAGGCGACCAGCGACGGCCCCAAGGAAATCGCCACCGACGACCTGTTTCGCGGCAAGAAGGTGGTTATGTTCGCCGTCCCCGGCGCGTTCACACCGACCTGCAGCGTCAAGCATCTGCCAGGTTTCGTGCAGAACGCCGCCGCCTTCAAGGCCAAGGGCGTCGACACCGTGGTCTGCATGGCGGTCAACGACCCGTTCGTGCTCGGGGCCTGGGGGCGCGAGCAAGGCACCGGCGACGCCATCGTCATGCTGGCCGACGGATCGGCCGCCTTCACCAAGGCGCTTGGCTTGGAACTCGATCTGGTGCCGCGCGGCATGGGCGTGCGCAGCCAGCGTTTTGCCATGGTTGCCGTGGACGGCAAGGTTACCCACCTCGCAGTCGAGCCGCCCGGCGGCTTTGACGTCAGCAAGGCGGAGACCATTCTCGCCGGGCTGTAGAATATCGGAGGGAGATCTGACATGAGCCACGGTGATCATACCCATGACGACCTTCCAGAGGCTGGCCCACCTGGGGCCGGCACGATCGACTGGCGGCTCAATGGCGTGCGGGTGATCAAGTCGGACCAGCTCGACACCAACACGGCTCAGACGCCGGGCATGAACCGCGCGGCGGCGATCAACTTCGCCCGCGTTGGCGCGCAGAAGATCTGGGCCGGCACTGTGAACATCCACGCTAACGCCAAGACCGGCGTGCACCACCACGGCGCACTGGAAAGCGTCATCTACGTCATCCGCGGCAAGGCCCGGATGCGCTGGGGCGACCGGCTCGAGTTCGTTGCCGAGGCCGAGGCGGGCGACTTCATCTTCGTGCCACCCTACGTGCCGCATCAGGAGATCAATGCTTCGGTCGACGAGATACTGGAGTGCGTGCTGGTCCGTAGCGACAACGAGGCCGTGGTCGTCAACCTTGACATCGAACCGGTTGAGAGGCCGGAATCCGTCGCCTGGATCGATCCGATCCACAAGGCTTCGGGGTAAAGCCACGCCGCTTCCACGGCACCTCGACCGTTAAGTCGTTAATTTTTATGTCGAATACGCCATGACCTGCAAAAATTTAATTGCCAGAACTTATTTCAACGAACAGTCGTTGACACTGCCGATAGAAAGGGATTATTGATCATTATGTAAAGAATTCTATTCTCATTAATTAGTCAAAATAGGGCCTAGGCAATGAAATTTAAATACCTGCTTTCCACCTTGTCTCTGGGCGTTGCCCTTGCCGGCACATCCGCCCACGCGGATACGTTCACCTTCTCCTACGGCGATGCAGGCGTGACGACGCCGGATACGGTTGGCCTTTGCGCCGCCGCAACCACCTGCGTGATCGGCACCAAGAAGTTCGACTCCAGCTTCTTGGGCACGACCGACTACAACACCGGCAACGCGATTGTGGGAACCTACAGCGGCAGCTACGGGATTTACGCTGCCGATCAGTATGGTGGCGCCAACGGTGCCGGGTCCTACATCTCGACCTTCTCCAGCACCGGTTATAAGATTGATCTGACCCATGTGGCATCGCTGCCGGGCGTCAACTACTTCGGCTTCTGGCTCTCCGCGCTCGATGGCGGCAATCAGATCCAGGTTCTACGCGCCGGCACCGTCGTCGGCACCTTCACCCCACACGACCTTCTGACGGCCGTCGGCGCCAAGCCTGCCTATTTTGGAAATCCGAGCGGAACGTTCGCCGGGCAGGACGCCGCCGAGCCGTTCTCCTTCGTCAACTTCTTCGACCTCAGCGGTTACTTTGACCAAATTCACGTCTTCGAGAATCCGATGCAGGGCGGCTACGAGACCGATAACCACACCGTCGGCTACATCAACCCGATCCTGGTCGTTGGAAACACCATCCCGGAACCCGCCACGTTTTCGCTGCTCGGCCTGGGAATGCTGGGCCTGATGACGGCTCGTCGCTTCCAGGCTCGCTGAGGCATTCCAGCGTCTGACGGCCCGGCACCTGACAGGACCGCCTGAACCTGTGCCAGCCATAAAAAAGAAGCCCTGCCGGTCGATCGACCGGCAGGGCTTCTCTGGTTCCAGGGGCTACTCGGCCGCCTGACGGTAGCGCTGGGCATAGTGGAACAATGCATCGTCGGCGACCGGCACGATCGGCGAGAAATCACGGTGCGCGATCCACTCCGGCCGGGTCGGCTTGCGGATGTAATTGGAAACCGCGTTCAGCGTCAGATAGACGATCTTGCGCGAAAAAGGCGTGATGTTGCCGGCCGAGCCGTGCACCAGGTTGCCGTGGAACATCATCACGCCACCGGGTTTGCCGGTGGGCGCCACGATCCCGCCGACATCGACCAGCTTGGCGACGCGGTCGTTGTCGAGGGTCCATAGTGGGTAGGAGGTGGTGGACAGGTCGTGCCCGGCCTCGAACACGCCCTGCTTGTGGCTGCGCGGCACCAGCATCAGCGGGCCGTTGATGTGGGTGACCTCGTCGAGGAACACCGCGATGTTCATCGCCTTCGGATCGGGCATGCCGTCATCGCGCGCCCAGGTGCCGAAATCCTGGTGCCACTGCCACACTTCGCCATCGAACGCCGACTTCGCGTTGATCTTGAACTGGTGCATGTAGACCGGTTCGCCGAACAGCTGCTGCACCGGCTCGATCAGCCGCGGATGGGCGCCGAGCAGGCCGAACGCCTCATTGTATAGGTGAGCCGCGAACGCCGTGCGCGGCGCGCCGGACTTCTCCCGCCAGACTTCCGGCC
>JAYTTA010000388.1:0-4884 GCA_043745345.1 Acetobacteraceae bacterium
TTCGGTTGCGCCGACACTGGCTCAGCCGACGCCCGCGATCAATCCGCCATCGACCACAATCTCGGTGCCGGTGATGTAGCCGGCCTCGTCGGACACCAGGAACAGCACCGCATGCGCCACATCCCAGCCGGTGCCCATCTTGCCCATCGGCACCTGCGCGTTGCGCGACGCGATCAACGCCGCCGCATCGTTGCCCGAAAGTTGTCGAGCCAACCGGAACTCGACCAACGGCGTGTGCATCAGGCCCGGCAGCACCGTGTTGCAGCGTATGTTCTTCGAGGCGAAGGCGCCGGCCGTGGACCGGGAAAACTGGATCACCGCGGCCTTGCTGGCGCTGTAGCCGGCATGTGTCCGCCCGCCTTTCGAGTTACGCACCCCAGCCACCGACGAGATGTTGACGATGGCGCCTTTGCCCTGCGCCTCCATCACCGGAATGACGTATTTGCAGCCAAGGAAGGCAGTTTTTAGGTTGAACGCGACCTGCCGGTCGAACACCTCCTCCGGCATCGTCACGGCATTGCCAGGCTCCGACCCGCCTACATTGTTGACCAGGATATCGATCCGCTTGAAACGATTCAGGCAGGCCTGCACCATCTCCGCGACATCGGCCGAGTTCAGCATGTCGCAGGCGTGAGTCGCGCTGATACCGCCCTCGCCGGCGATGATCGCCTGGGTTTCAGCCACCGCCGCGGTGTTGATGTCGATCAGGAACACCGACGCACCCTGCCGCGCCAGCAGGGTAGCGGTCGCCTTGCCGTTGCCCCAGCCGGGACCGACCGATCCGGCGCCGGTGACGATCGCTACTTTTCCGGATAGGTCCAACATCGGGTGGCTCCATCAAGGGAAGCAAGGATGGGGCACCGCCCCAGCCCCCGCCCGGGAAGCGCCCGGGAGCGCAATACTTTAGTAAAGCGCTTCAATAAGCTTTCTTGCCCGCGGCGTTTAGCCTGCGCCTTCGATGATCTTGCCGAACAGCACCCAGTTCGTGCCATCCCAGCGTTGCAGCTGAAGCTGTCGCAGCGGGTGGTAGTTGGTGGCGCTGGTATTCAGCCTGATCCCCGGCAGCAACACCGGCAGCTCGACATCCTTCAGGCTGGCCGCCTGCTTCATGATGTTGTCGCGGGAAAAATCATCGCCACACTGGCGCAGCACCTGCTCCAATGTCCGCGCCGTGGCATAGCCATAATTCAGGTTGACATCCGTCATGTCGGAGCCGGGCATGTTGGCGTTGATGAAGTCACGCCACTGCTTCATCCCGGCATCGTCCTTCCACGTTGGATCGGTCGGGTCCTTGAGGTAGGCGGCGCTGATCATGCCCTTCGCGTTCTCGAGGCCGGCCGGCTGCAGAACCGAACCGACCGAGATCGAGGTGTTGCTCATGAAATGCATCGGATGCCAGTCGAGGTCATGCAGCTTGCGGATGACCATGGCGGCAAATTTTGGCGCGGTGGCCGTAATCAGCACCTCCGCGCCGGCAGCCTTCAGCGACACGATCTGGCTGTCGATGGTCGCATCGGTGGACTCATACGAGGAAGCCGTCACCTGGCTCGCGAATTTCGCGCCAAGCTCGTCCTTCAAACCAAGCAGGTAGTCCTTACCGTAATCGTCGTTCTGGTAAAGCAAGGCGATCTTGGCATCGGGCTTCGTGGCTTCGATAAACTTCGCATAGATCTGGGCTTCGGTGCGGTAGCTCGGCTGCCAGCCGATGGTGTACGGGAAACCCTCGATGTTGCCCCACTTGTCCGCACCCGAGCCGATGAACAGCTGCGGCACCTTTTTCTGGTTAAGGTATTTCTGCACCGAGCTGCTGGTCGCGGTCCCCAGCGAGTTGAACACCAGCAGCACGCCATCCTGCTCGACCAGCTTCCGGGTCTGTTCCACGGTCTTTGGCGGCGAGTAGCCGTCATCGACCGACAGGAAATCGATCTTGTGGCCGTTGATGCCACCCTTATCGTTCAGCATCTTGAAGTAGGCAGCCTGGGTCTTGCCGATCACACCGTATTGGGCGGCCGGGCCACTATAGGACTGGGTCTGGCCGATCTTCAGGTCCTGAGCCAGGGCAGGCAGGGCAAGCACGGCCAGAAGGGTGGCCATACCGATGATGCTACGCGACATAATGAGTCCCTTGTTAAACAGGTTTTTTGAAATTTGAAGCTGCCGGAGCCCGGCTTAATGGAGAGGTCGCGCCACTTCCTTGGTGTGAATGGCTCCGTCCACAACGCCGTTCGTCAACGCAAGCTCGGCAGTTCGGCCAGTCGGCGGTGAGCTGCCGATACGGCCGTCGGTCAGCACGTTGCTGGCCTGCTTGGCCCCCGTGGCACGGCGCCACAGCAGCCGGATCACACCGACCGCGCCGCCCGGTGCCGCGAACATCATCAAGATCAGCAGGATGCCGTAAACCGCACCAGGCGCCGCCTTGGACAGCTGGTCGGCGACGTTGGGCACAAACTCGATGAAGATAGCGCCGAAGATGGCGCCGGGCAGCGAGGCGACGCCGCCGACCACCAGGCCGACAAAAAAGTAGATCGACACGAACAACGAGAAACTGTCCGGGGCGACAAACTGCACCACTATCGCGCCAAGCGATCCAGCAATGCCGGTATACATGGCGCTGACCGCGAAGGTCCTGGTCTTCAACATTGCGATGTTGATGCCCATCGCCTCGGCCGCCACCGGCTGGTCGCGGATCGCCATCATCGCACGGCCGATTCGCCCACGCACCAGGTTCCATGCCAGCAGGAATAGGATGCAGGCGACGCCCAGGGTGAACAGATACAGCCACTGATCCGGCGAGATATTCAGCCCGAACGGCGGCTCGGGCTTGAGAATGACGATACCCTGCACACCGCCGGTGTAGTCCTCGATCAGCTTGTGCTTAAGCAGTTGCGGAATGGCGACAGCGAGGGCGAAGGTGGTCAGCGCGAGGTATAGACCGCCCAGCCGCAACGCCGGCAACCCAATTAGAAAACCGACCGCGGCGCAGACCAGCGCCGAAAAGGGCAGTGTCGCCCAGTACGGCATGTCATACCGATCCATCAGGATCGCCGTCGTGTAGGCGCCGATCGCGTAAAACGCGCCATGGCCAAGCGAAATCTGGCCGTTGAACCCGGTGACGATCGACAGGCCGAGGATGGCGATGGCGTAGACCACCACCAAGGTCAGCTGGAACAGATGGTAGTTGGAAAACCAGAACGCCGCGGCGATGCAGACTATCAGAAACAGCGCGATGCCAAGGATCTGCAGCGTGTTGAGGCTCGAACGTTGGCGGGTGGTTGTGACGCTCATGGGCTAGACCCTGCTCTGGACGGTGCGGCCAAGGAGGCCGGACGGCTTGACCACCAGCACCGCAACGATGATGACCAGCGCCATGGTCAGCTTGAGCTCCGTGCCGACGATATAGGCGCCGCCGATATTCTCGATGATGCCGACCGCGAAACCGCCAAGCACCGCACCAAGCGGGTTGGTGATGCCGCCAAGCAGCGCGCCGGCAAAGGCATACAGCAAGATGCCGGCCATCATGTTGGGATCAAGGAATACGATTGGTGCCACCATGCAGCCGGCGATGGCGCCGATACCGGCGGCCAGGCCCCAGCCCAGCGCCAGCATCCAGCTCACCCGAACGCCGACCAGTCGCGACGACACCGGGTTATACGCGGCGGCGCGCATCGCCAAACCCAACCGGGTGAACCGAAAGAACAGATAGACCGACAGCAGCACCGCCAAAGTCACGACAGTGGAGCCGAGCTCGTGGCCGGATAGGAACCCCCCGAACATCGGCTTGCCGGTGTCGAACGGGGTCGGAAAGGTCTTGATGGTGTAGCCGAAGATCCAGCCGCTAATGCTGCTGAAGATCAATAGCAGGCCGACGAACACGCCGACCGAGGACAGCTCCGGTGCCCGCGCCATCGGCCGCATGAAGATCCGCTCGACCAGCACGCCGAGCACGAACGAGATGATGAAGGTAAGAACGAATGCCACCCAGTAGGACAAGCCGGCCTGGATCAGAGTCAGGGCGATATAGGTCGAGAACGTCGCCATCTCGCCCTGGGCGAAATTGATGTGGTGCGTTGCCTGATAGATCATCACAAGCGCCAGCGCCACCGAGGCGTAGATGCCCCCCGTGGCGATGCCCGACAGGATCTGATGGATAAAACCGTCCATATTTATCGTGTCCCGTCTAGTAGCCGAGATACGATCGGCGGATCGACTCGTCGCGGCGGATTTCGGCCGACGGCCCGGAGAACACGATACGGCCTGTCTCCAAAAGATAGGCGCGATCGGAAATCTGCAGCGCCAGGCTAGCATTCTGCTCGACCAGCAGGATACTGACGCCTTCCTCCGAATTGATCCGCTGCATGATTGCGAAGATCTCCTTGACGATCAGCGGCGCCAGACCGAACGACGGCTCGTCCAGCAGCAGCAGCTTGGGCCGTAGCAGCAGCGCGCGCGCAATCGCCAGCATCTGCTGCTCGCCACCCGACAGCGTGCCGGCCTGCTGGCGAAAACGCTCCTTCAGCTTGGGGAAGTAGCCGAACATGCGCTCGGTATCACGGGCGACGTCTTGGTCGTGGCGGGTATAGGCGCCAAGCCGCAAATTCTCCTCGACGGTGAGTTCAAGGAAGGTGCCGCGACCATCGGGCACGTGCGCCACGCCGAGCCTCACGATGTCCTCGGTTGGCTTGCCGTCGATGCGCACGTCGTCGAGCAGAACCTCGCCCTGGGTGCGGACCATGTTGCACACCGCGCGCAAGGTCGTGGTCTTACCCGCACCGTTGGCGCCGAGCAGCGCGGTGATGCCGCCCTTGGCGACCACGAAATCCAGCCCGTGCAGCACGCGGATGTCGCCATAGGCAGCGTGCAGCCCGGTCGCCTGCAGCCGCGCCT
>JAYTTA010000389.1:0-4871 GCA_043745345.1 Acetobacteraceae bacterium
CCGTCCACCCCGTACTCCACGCACCGCAGCGCGTCATCCGGCCGGTTGATGCCCTTGACCATCAGGATTCCCGGCCACATGTCGCGGAAAATCCGGATATCGTTCCACGACAGACTATCCTGCCGCATGATCGCGCCCTGCGCCGGGTTGGACCGGATCGAGCGTTTCAGCGGCCCCGGAAAATTCTCATACTTTGGCATCCCCGTCGTCGTCAGATACTTCGCCAGCACCCCCGTCAGCCATAGCGGATGCGCCAGCATGTCCACGATGGCGCGCGGCGTCGGATGGAACGGCAGGTTGAAGCCGTTATGCGCGTTGTACTCGCGGTTCGGCGGCACGATCGTATCGACCGTTATGATCAGCGCCTCGAACCCGGCCCGCTTCGCCCGCTCGATCAGCTCGTACGAAAGTGCGCGCTCCTTCCACACATAAAGCTGGAACCACAGCCGCCCACCCGCCTCGGTCGCGATCTTCTCCATCGAGGTCATGGCGCCGGTGGCGAGGGTGAACGGAATGCCCATCTGTGCGGCGGCCTTGGCCAGCTCCAGCTCGCCCTCATACCAGCACAGCCCGGCCGCACCCGTCGGCGCGATCGCGAACGGCATGGCGGACGGCTTGCCGAACAGCGTGGTCGCCGTGCTGCGGCCGGATACGTCGACCAACGCGCGGTGCTTCAGCTTCAGCTTTTCGAACGCGCCGCGGTTGTTGCGTAACGCAACTTCATCCTCGGTGCCACGATCGACGAATTCGAACACGCCCCGCGGCAGCTTGCGCTTGGCGGCGGCGCGTAGGTCGCCCACATTTAGACAACGGTCTAAGGCTGGCATTTCCACATTCCTCTAGTAAGGCTGGGCTCTGCCCAGACCCGCAAAAGGGCAGTCGCCCTTTTGAAACCCTATTCTTTCTCTGGCAACACTTCGGCTTTAATGGCCAATCGCTCGCCTAGCCATAGGGCTCGCAACACATGGTCATCCCTTGGGCGGCCAGCCTCGGGATGAACCAGAATACTCAGACCCTGCTGGTTCAGCATCAGGAACGGCACCAACTCCGCAAACAACGCAACCTCGAACGCGATCTGATACATCGCCTGAACATGCGGCCCGACCGGGACCTCGTGCCACCGTCCCATCCGCACCGTGAACCGATCCTCGACCTGCTGGCGCAGCTCAGCCGCCGCCGCCCGGTTGCCGGCATCGAAATACACGTGCGCGTGGTAATCGGTGATGACCGAAATCTCGACCGCCTCAGCCATCGTCCGCTCCCCTAATCCAGGTCCGCCAGCCGCTGCGCGACCTCGCGCTTGGCAACCTTGCCATAGCCCGACTTCGGCAGCTCGTCCCACCGCACGAACCTGGCCGGCCATTTGTACCGTGCCAGCCTGCCATCCAGATGCGCCAGCAAAGCACTGTCCTCGACATCCGCCGCCAGCACCAGCACCGCCACGCCCGTCTCCCCCCATTTCGGGTGCGGCATGCCCAGCACGCACGCTTCGGCCACCGCCGGATGGGTCAGCAACGCCTCCTCGATCTCCCGCGGATACACGTTCGACCCGCCGGAGATGTACATGTCCGACTGCCGGCCGGTGATGAACAGGAACCCGCGCGCATCCAGATGGCCCAGATCACCGGTATGGAACCAGCCATGCGCGAAAGCCTTCGCCGTCGCCTCCGGGTTGTCGTGATAGCCGGAAAAGACCGCCGGCCCGCGAACGCAGATCTCCCCCGTCACATCAGCCGCCTGCCGCACCCCGTCGGCATCAAGGATCGCAACCTCCATCCCCGTGCGCGGAAAGCCGCAGCTGCCGATCGGGAACGCGGCATCGTCCTCGATGCTGTGCAAGGACGGTGGCAGCACGGTGATATTGCCCGTGACCTCGCCAAGGCCAAAGTACTGCACCAGCACCGGCCCGAATTTCCGCAACGCCAGAACCTGGTCGGCCCGATACATCGGCGCCCCGGCATAGATGACGTAGCGCAACGAGCTATGGTCGCAATGGTCCACAGCCTCATGCCGGCTCAGCATCGTCAGGATGGTCGGCACGGTGAACAGGTTGGTCACCCGGTGCCGCTCGATCAACTCGAACGCCTCGGCGCAATCCAGCTTTTCGCCCGACATCAGGATGCTGGCGGCGCCGCGCGCCACCTGAGTCACCGCATGGATGCCTGCCCCATGCGACAACGGCGCCACCACCAAGGACGCATCGTGTTCGGTAAGTCCAGGCATCAAATCGCAAAGGTGGTTGGTGACGACGAACGCCATCTGCCCATGCGTCAGGATCGCCGCCTTCGGCCGGCCGGTGGTGCCGGACGTGTAGAAGAACCAGGCTGGATCATCACGATCGACATCCACCGGGTCGGCAAGCCCATCGCCGCCGGTCGCCACAGCCTCCCAGTCTCCACCCATATCCAGCGACAGCCGGCACGCGGGATTGGCTTCCAGCGCCGCCCGCGCATGATCCGGAAAATTAGCCTCAAAGATATGCGCAACAGCCCCCGAGGATTGCGCTAGGTAAGCAACCTCCGGCGGGGTCAGCCGAAAGTTGGTCGGCACCCAGACCGCGCCGATCATCCAGCTCGCCCACATCGTCTCGATCAACGCGTTGGAGTTGCGCGAGTGCACCAGGATGCGGTCGCCCTTGCCAACGCCCGCGCTTCGAAGACCCGCCGCCGCCGCGCGCGCGCGGCCGGCGATCTCCGCCCAACTCCAGTTCCGGTCCCGCCAGATCAGTCCAGGCCGGTCGGGGAAACGCTTTTCAACATGCAGCAAAAAGGTAGCAAGGTTGCTGGTCGGGATCAGCGCAGCCGCTCCAATATCGAAACATAGTTGGCGACCGCCGCCCCGCCCATGTTGAAGATGCCGGCGATGTCGGCGCGCGGCAGCTGCATCTCGCCCGCCTCGCCGGCCAGCTGCATCGCGGTGATGACATGCATCGAAACCCCCGTCGCACCGATCGGATGGCCCTTCGCCTTCAGGCCGCCGGACGGGTTGACAGGCAGCTTGCCGTCTTTCTGGGTCCAGCCCTCCAGTATGGCGCGCTTGCCCTGGCCGGGTTCGGTCAGCCCCATCGCCTCGTATTCGATCAGCTCGGCCACGGTGAAGCAGTCATGGCTTTCGACGAAGGATAAATCAGCCAGCTTCAGTTCGGCCGCCGCCAGCGCGCGCTTCCAGGCTTCCTGCGCGCCCTCGAAGGCGATGATGTCGCGGCGCGAAATCGGCAGGTAGTCGTTGACATGGACCGCGGCGCGGAACCGGATCGCCTTGTTCATGGCGCGCGCGGTATCCTCGTCGGTCAGGATCATCGCCGCCGCGCCATCGGACACCAACGAGCAATCCGTCCGCTTCAACGGCGCCGCGACATACGGGTTCTTCTCACTCACGTTGCGGCAGAAATCAAACCCGAGGTCGCGCCGCATCTGCGCATAGGGGTTGGAAACGCCGTTCTTGTGGTTCTTCGCGGCGATCGCGGCCAGCGCATCGGACTGGTCGCCGTAACGCTGGAAATACCGGTCGGCGATCTGGCCAAAGACACCGGCAAAACCAGCCGGAATCTCGCTTTCCTCGGCGCGATACGCCGCATTCAGCAAAATGTCGCCAACCCGCGCATTGGGGGTCGAGGTCATCTTCTCGGCACCGATTACCAGCGCGAATTTTCCGCGACCGGCGGCGAGGAAATCGCGCGCGCCATGCACCGCGGCGGAACCGGAGGCACAGGCATTCTCATACCGCGTCGCCGGCTTGAACCGCAGCTCCGGCAGCAGCTGCATCGCCAGCGACGACGGAAAATCCTGGTTGGCGAAGCCGTTGTTGAACAACGAGACAAAAACGCCGTCGATCTCGGACGGCGCGATGCCGGCATCGGCGATGGCGGCGCCGGCGACGGTGCCGATCAGCGATTCGACGTCGGGTTCCTCAAGCTTGCCGAATTTGCCGTGGGCCCAGCCGACGATGCAGGCTTCGGTCATCGGGGTTTCTCCGTCGAGAGGTTTGGTTGCCGATACCTTACCTTTTGGCGGTTGCGCACGCAATTTTCGCCTGCGGCACGCGCTCGAAGCCTGTCGTGCCTGGCCCGGGATCAGGATTTTCGGCGGCGCGCCCAACCAAGGCCGGCCAGGCCGGCACCGAGCAGGGCGATCGAGGCCGGTTCCGGCACCAGCGCGGCGCTGAACGGAAAGTTGGTGGGAGTGCCGAACGTGTGGGACGAGGCCTCCAGGTCGTAATCGCCCAGCGTCAGCGCGTAGCTGACGCCGCCCAGCATCAGCGGGATCGGCGTGATCGCGTGGGCGGTGCAGGTCGGGCCGGCGCCGGCCGTGCATACGCCGGACCCGAAGCCGACGCCAAAGAAGTCCGATGCGGAGAATTTGGTGTCGGTGAGGCTTGAAACGGTGAAGGGCGGCGTCGCGGTCAGCCAGTCGCCGACTATTCCGGCGCCATCGGCGACCGGGTTCTGGATGAAGCCCGCGGCGTAATGGCCGGGAGGACCGAAATGCGAGGTTGAATCGAAGATCGCGACCGAAACCCCATCCGTCTCCGACGGTGTGTAGATGGCGACGTCATAGGCGAGCCCGCCCACGACGAGTGTCACCGATTGTGGGGCGTAGGCGACGAAGCCGGAGAATATCGGCGCCGCGGGCAGCAGGTTGGGGCTGGAGGAGTCGAACAGTGCGCTCATGGTGAACGGGGTGTTGGCGGCGAAAGACGTGCCGGAGATCGAGTCGGTCGTGCCCGAATTCCCGTTGAAAACTCCGTTGAGGGCAAAACTGAACTCCCGCGCCCGGGTCGTCGGCGCCATCGCGAACAACAATCCGACGGCCAGCGAGGCGGTAACGACGGCGCGTGTCGTCATAAGCAGTGGCGTGATGTCTTGTGAGGCG
>JAYTTA010000390.1:0-4867 GCA_043745345.1 Acetobacteraceae bacterium
GGCGGCCGCGTCGCCGGCGTGGACGAGGCCGGGCGTGGTCCCTTGGCCGGGCCGGTGGTCGCGGCGACGGTGGTGATGCGGCCCAATGTGGCAAAAAACCTCGCATCGCTGCTGGACGACTCGAAGCGGCTGACCGCCGCCCAACGTGAAACGGCGTTCGCGGCGCTGCTGGCAAGCGGCGCGGAAATCGGCGTGGGCGCGGCCTCGGTCACCGAAATCTCCCGACTCAACATCCTTCACGCCTCGATGCTGGCGATGCGCCGGGCAGTGCTGCGGCTGAAATTCTTGCCGGACGCGGCGTTGATCGACGGCAACCGGTGCCCCGACCTGCCCTGCCCTGCCTATGCGATCATCGGCGGCGACGGGCTTTCGCTGTCGATCGCCGCCGCCTCGATCATCGCCAAGGTGCTGCGCGACCGCGCCATGCTGAGGCTGGATGTGCGCCATCCCGGCTACGGCTGGGCGCAGAACGCCGGCTATGCCACTCAATTCCACCGCCAGGCCCTGGCGCGGATCGGCCCCTGCCGCCATCATCGGCCATCGTTCGGAACCCTGCGGCAACTGGCGCTGGTGCTTCCCGGCGATTGACGCGGCAACCGCGCGACCGTCACCATGGCGGCAACAAGCGCCCGGAGACACGTGCTCATCACCGCCGAACTGCCGCTCAACCAAATCCTGCTAGGTGACAGCGTCCGGCTGATGCGGATGCTGCCCTCGGCGTCGGTCGACTGCGTCTTCGCCGATCCGCCCTACAACCTCCAGCTGCGCGGAGAACTGCGCCGGCCCGACGACAGCCTGGTCGATGGCGTCGATGAGGACTGGGACAAGTTCTCCGATTTCGCCGCCTACGACGCCTTCACCCGCGAGTGGCTGAGCGAGTGCCGCCGGCTGTTGCAAAAGGATGGCACAATCTGGGTGATTGGCTCCTACCACAATATCTTCCGCATCGGCGTCATCCTGCAGGATCTCGGCTTCTGGATCCTCAACGACGTGATCTGGCGCAAATCCAACCCGATGCCGAATTTCCGCGGCCGCCGGTTCACCAACGCCCATGAGACCATGATCTGGGCCGCGCGCCAGCCCGACAGCCGGCACAAGTTCAACTATCAGGCAATGAAAAGCCTGAACGACGACATCCAGATGCGCAGCGACTGGCTGTTTCCGCTGTGCACCGGCCCCGAACGCCTTCGCAACCAGCACGGCCTGAAGCTCCACCCGACCCAGAAACCCGAGGCGCTGCTGCACCGCGTCCTGCTCGCCAGCACCTCGCCCGGCGATATCGTGCTCGACCCGTTCGCCGGTACTGGCACAACGGCCGCGGTCGCCAAGCGCCTGCACCGACACTTTATAGCGATAGAGCGACATCCGGCCTACGCCGAAGCCGCCATCGGCCGCGTGCGCGCAATCGTGCCGGCCAAGCTCCAGGGCCAGGTCACCACCCCATCCCGCCGCGACGCCCCCCGCATTCCGTTCGGCAGCCTGGTCGAACGCGGCCTGATCGCCGCCGGAACCACGCTGCACGACCGCGCCCGCCGTGTGTCGGCCATCGTCACTGCCGACGGCAGCCTGATCTGCGGCGACCTGCGCGGCTCGATCCACAAGGTCGGCGCCGCGGCCCAGAACGCACCATCGTGCAATGGCTGGACGTTCTGGCACATGGAACGTGAGGGGAAACTGGTCCCGATCGACGTGTTGCGCCTGCTGACGCCGTAGGCAAGAAAGGATGGGGCTCTGCCCCAAACCCCGCCGGGGTAGCGCCCCGGTACGCCTAACTTAGGAAGGGGTTCAAAGGGGCGACTGCCCCTTTGCGGGTTTGGGCGTAGCAGGCAAAGGTTCCAACTGGCCGCCTTCGGCCAGTTGGAATGCCTGCGGACGGAGAGCCCAACCTTGGTTAGCTGTTGCTATTACGATTACCCAGCAGCTGGAGAAGCAGCATAAACAGATTGATGAAGTTCAGATAAAGGCTCAGCGCATCGAACACGCTGCGCTTGCCGGCCTCGTCGCCGCCCGCCGCATAGGCAAACTGCACGTAATCCGCCTTGATCCGCTGGGTGTCATACGCTGTCAGCCCGGTAAACACGACCACGCCGATGATGCTGATGGCGAACTGGATCGCCGAGCTGCCGACGAAGATGTTGACCACGCTGGCGATGATGATGCCGAACAGCCCCATCATCAGGAAGCTGCCAAACCGCGAAAGGTCTGCCTTGGTGACGTAGCCATAGGCCGAGGTTGCGGCGAAGGTCGCGGCGGTGATGAAGAACACCCGCACGATCGACTCGCTCGTGTAGATGATGAAGATGTTGGTCAGACTGGCGCCCATCGTGGCGCAGAACGCCCAGAAGATCGCCTGCACCGCCGGCCGCGACATCTTGTTGACGCCAAAGCTTAGCACCAGCATGAAGCCCAGCGGTGCAAAGATCGAGATCATTGCCAGCGCGGTCGGCTGCATCACGATGCGGCCGGACGGCGTCGCGACCTGACGATAAAAATACTCCATCAGCCCGGTATTGGCGATGCCGTAGGCGACCACGCCGGTCAGCAGCAGGCCGGAGGTCATCCAGTTGTAGACGCGAAGCATGTAGGCGCGCAGACCGACGTCAAGTACTGCGGAGGTCGTTGCCGCCGACGTGCCGGGCGAGGTTCGGTAGTCAGGACTGAAGGCCATGGTGATCGATCCCCATTTGTTAGGCGCCATTTGTCAGGCAATTATGCCAGAACCGTGATCTTGTAGATCAGGCTCAACCGTTCAAGTGAGATCGGTCTGGCAGAACGGTTCATGAACAACAAATAAGACTACCGCAAGAATCCAGTTTTTACCATCGATCGTTGAGACCGCCTTATTCCCGCAGCCAGGGGGCCGCCGGCGCCCGCAGCGCGGCCTCGGTGCCGACGAACCCAAGCACCAGCATGGCCGCGATCGAGCCCCCGATCGTCGTCGCCAGAGCGGCCGGATGCAACGACCATGGGCTGTCCATCACGAACCGAAGCACGCCATAGCTCGCCGCCGTGCCGACCAACGCGGCGATCGTCCCGGCCGCGGCGCCGATGACGCCGAACTCCACCATCCAGGCGCCGCGGATCTGCGACCGGCTGGCGCCCAGCACCTTCAGCACCACGGCGTCGCGCGTGCGGCGGCGCTGCCCGGCGGCGACAGCACCGACCAGCACCAGCCCGCCAGCCGCCAAGGTCAGCGAACCCGTCGCGGTCAGCGCCGTCGCGATGCTGCCGATAAGATCGGAAATGGCGCGCAGCACGTCGGACACCCGGATGCCGGTGACGTTCGGCAGCGCGTCCGACACCCGGCGCAGCAGGCCGGCCTGCTCGGCTTCCGGCACCCGCACGGTCGCGATCTCGGTATGCGGCGCGCCTTCCAGGAAGCCGGGGCTCGCGACCATGGCGAAGTTGATCGACAGCGACCGCCAAGCGATGTCGCGCAGGCTGGCGATGGTGAGGTCGATGTCGCGCCCCAGCACGTTGACCCGGATGATGTCGCCAAGCCCGACGCCCCAGCCCTTGGCCAGCCCGGAATCAAAGGAGACCAGCGGCTTCCCTGAATAGTCCTTCGGCCACCAGGCGCCAGCGACGATGCGAGTATCCTCCGGCACCTCGGCGGCATAGGTCAGCCCGCGGTCGCCACGCAGCGCCCAGGCGGTCTCCGGCGTCACGTGCATCTGGTCGACCGGCACGCCGTTTACCCCGATCAGCCGGGCGCGCAAGTTCGGAACCTCTTGCGCCGGCGCAACACCGGGGGTGGCCGCCAGGATGGCCGCGAACGGCGCCACCTGATCCTTTTGAATATCAACGAAAAAGAAGCTCGGCGCGTTTGCCGGCAGTTGATCCAGCATCTCGGCGCGAAGGTTTGCCTGGATCAGCGCCACCGCCGCCAACGTCGACAACCCAAGCCCGATCGACACCAGCATCAGCCGGGTCGACCCGCCGGGCCGGTGCAAATTCGACAGGCCCAGCTGTAGCCATGGCGTGCGCGACCGCGGCAGCCCACGCGAAATCGCCACCACCGCCATGCCGCCGAACCGGAACAGCAGCAGCGTCCCAAGTGCCGCCGCGCAGAACCACAGCGAGAATTTCTTGTCGGTGGCGCTGGCGACCGTCAGCCCGACCAGCCCGATCGCCAGCACCGCCGTCGCCGCAAGCACGGTAATTGGCGGGCGCGCATCCTCTGGGACCAGCGCATCGCGGAACAGCGCCGCGCCGGGTATCCGCATCGCGCGGCCCAGCGGCGGCAACGAGAAGGAAACGGCCGTCAGCAAACCATAGACCGCCGCCAGCCCCAGTGACGCCGGATAGATCCCCGCAACCGGCGGCACCGGCAACAGCCCGGCCAGCAATTTCCCCGCGATCACCGGCAAGGCGGCGCCCACGACCAGCCCCAGCACGACCCCCGCCAGCGACAACACCATGACCTGGATCAGGCATACCGAAAAAACCAGCCGGCCGGACGCGCCCAGGCAGCGCAGGATGGCGATCGACCGCGCCCTCGCCTCCAGCCAGGCGCCGACCCCGTTGGCTACCCCGATCCCGCCGACCAGCAGCGCAGTCAGCCCGACCAGTGTCATGAACTGTCCGGTCTGGTCGATGAATCTCCCAACCCCTGGCGCCGCCTGCCGCGGATCGCGGATCCGCCAGCCCTGGTCGGCGAAATTCTTCCGGATGTCCTGAATGACCGCCCCACCCGGCTGCCCGGCCGGCAGCACCACCCGCAGCGCGTGGTTGGCCATAGCCCCCGGCGCCAGCAGCCCGGTCGAGGCCAGCGCCTCCAGGCTGATCAGCACCCGCGGCCCTAAAATCGACGGCGTCGCGATCCGGTCCGGTTCGACCCGCAACTCACCGCGCACGGTGAACTCGG
>JAYTTA010000391.1:0-18510 GCA_043745345.1 Acetobacteraceae bacterium
GGCCTGCTCCGGATAGCGCATCGAACCTCGCGCGTCGTGTCTAGCCCGGTGCGGTGCCGACGGGAAGGATGTCAACATGGCTATCACGGGAAAACCCGCGACCGAAAAGAACCGTGTCAAGGTGGCGGTTGTTCCGCCAAATGTCACACCCCCGCCAGCCGGGCCATCCACGACCGAGAAGGCGCGTGGCGCGGTGGTCACGGCGGCGATGGCCCCGGCGGCGGCCCCAGCCCCGAAATCCGCGGCGCCAGCCAAACCCGAAAACACGCCGGCTGACCTCGCCGCGTTCAAGCTGCCTGACCCGGCCGAGATCAGCCGGTCGATGGCCGGCATTGCCGAACGCTCGCAACGGCTGGTCAAAGACTGGCTAAGCCGCCAGAACAGCGACGAGCCGGCGCGCGATCCGCTCAACATCGCCAACGCGTTTCTGGAAATGACCACCAAGCTGATGGCCAATCCCGGACAGCTCGTGCAGGCCCAGCTCGGCTTCTGGCAGGACTACATGACGCTGTGGCAGAACACCGCCCGGCGCATGATGGGCGGCGAAAACACGCCGGTGATCGAGGCCCCGGGCGACAAGCGCTTCAAGGACGAAGCGTGGAAGGAAAGCGAGGTTTTCGACTTCATCAAGCAGTCCTATCTGCTGTCGGCGCGGTTCGTGACCGATGTCGTGACCAAGGTGGACGGGCTTGATCCGAAGACCGCGCAAAAGGTCGATTTCTACTCGCGGCAGTTCGTCGATGCGATGAGCCCGAGCAACTTCCTGCTGACCAACCCGGAAGTGCTGCGCAAGACCGCCGAGACCGGCGGCGAGAACCTGATCAAGGGCCTGAACAACCTGCTTTCCGACCTGGAGGCCGGCAAGGGCAGCCTGCGCATCAAAATGACCGACATGGATGCGTTCAAGCTCGGCGAGAATATCGGGGTATCGCCGGGGAAGGTCGTCTATCAGAACAAGCTGATGCAGCTGATCCAGTATTCGCCGACGACAGAAAAAGTCTTGAAGCGGCCGCTGCTGATCTGCCCCCCCTGGATCAACAAGTTCTACATCCTTGATCTCAGGCCGAGGAACAGCCTGGTGCGCTGGGCGGTGTCGCAGGGCCACACCGTTTTCATGATCTCCTGGGTCAATCCGGACGAAACCCTGGCCGACACCGATTTCGCCAGCTACCTGCGCCTAGGGTATCTCGATGCGCTGGACGCCATCGAGAGGGCGACCGGCGAGCGTGACGTCAATGCCATCGGCTACTGCCTCGGTGGAACACTGCTGGCGGCGACCCTTGCCTATATGGCGGAGAAGAAGGACGACCGCATCAAGTCGGCGACCTTCTTCGTCACCATGATGGACTTCCAGGAGGCCGGCGAGCTTGGTGTGTTCATCGACGAGGAGCAGCTTACCGCGCTCGAGGAGAAGATGAACAAGCGCGGCTATCTTGAGGGTAGCGAGATGGCGACAACCTTCAACATGCTGCGCGCCAACGATCTGATCTGGTCGTTCGTGGTCAACAACTATCTGCTCGGCAACGAGCCGTTTCCGTTCGATCTCCTTTATTGGAATAGCGATTCGACGCGCATGCCGGCGGCGATGCACAGCTTCTATCTGCGGCAGATGTACCAAGCCAACAAGCTGCGCGAGCCCGGCGGCATCGAGCTTGATGGCGTCAAGATCGATTTGTCGCGTATCCACACGCCGGCGTATTTCCTGTCGACCCGCGAGGACCATATCGCGCCGTGGAAATCGACCTATCGCGGCACCCAGCTGCTCCATGGCAATAACCGGTTCGTGCTGGCCGCCTCCGGCCATATCGCGGGGGTGGTCAACCCGCCCGATGGCGGCAAGTACAGCCACTGGATCAACCCCGCCGTGCCATCGACACCGGAAAGCTGGCTTGAGGGCGCGACCGAAATCGCCGGCTCGTGGTGGCCGGACTGGCAGCGCTGGGTGGTGGGCTTCGACCGCGACCAGGTGCCGGCCCGCACACCCGGCGATGGTGCGCTCACGCCGATCGAGGACGCGCCAGGGAGTTATGTGAAGGTGAAGCTGAGTTGACGGCGCCCCAGGCCCGGGCTGGAGGCGGTTGGGCGAAGGCCAGCCGGTCTCCAATGATTGTGAGATTCGAGTTTAGATAAGGGTCGATCTGCGCCAGAGTGCCCCATTGGCGCACCAGATAGGCACGCTCGGCAGCGACACGACGCAGCTTGGCGGCGGTGGCATCCGGGCCTCGCGTCGCCGCCTCGTGGTGGATCAGGCTGGCATGCGGCGTGACGATGACGCGATAGCCCCGGTCGCGCAGCCGCAGGCATAGATCGATGTCGTTATGGGTGTGTCCGAGCTGCTCGGCCTCGATCCCGCCGACTTCGTGAAACACTGATCGGCGAATGGCCAGGCAGGCGCCGGTTGCTGCGGCGACGCCCCGGACGTGGTCAAGTCCGAGCGGGGCCGCGATGTCGGCGATGTCGGCGATGTCGGCATGCCGCATCGGATGCGCGGCGCCGGCGCCGGCGCCGAGCGTGATGCCGGCATGTTGCAGCCGGCCGTCCGGAAAAAGCAGGCGGGCACCCACCGCCCCCACCTCCGGGCGCAACGCCTGGCCGACCATCTCATGCAGCCAGCCGCTTCGGCCTGCCTGCAGGATTACTTCGACGTCGTTGTTCAGCAGCAGCAGAACCTCGCCCCTGGCCTGCGCCGCGGCCAGGTTGTTCATCGCCGACCAGTTGAAGGGACCGGCATAATGCAGCACCCGTACCCTCGGATCGGCGCACAGGGTTCGCAACAGCCGATGGGTGCGGGCCTGGCGGCTGTCATTATCGACAATCAGCAATTCGATGTTGCGATAGGCGGTATGGTTGAGCACGCCGTCGATGCAGTTTCGCAGCAGACGGGCGCGGTCACGGGTCGGCACGATGATCGAGACCAACGGCTCCGGGTTCGGCACGCTGTAATGGACCCGGGTTATGGGCCGGGCAGCCTGTGGTGTGTCGCGACGATGGAACAGGATCGCGGGAACGTTGCGGATGCGGGCACGATCCAGCGCCAGCATGCCCGGATCGGCGAGGCCGGGGCCAACACGCGAGCTTTCAAGGCGTGACCGGCGCCAGGCACAGGCCTGACCCAGGAAATCCTGCACCGAAAGCAGGTCCGGGTCCCAGCCTGGCTTGAACCAGGGCGAATGGCGGATGCCCGCTTCATCGATCTGATCCTCGTCGGCATAGATCAGGTCGGTGTCGGCCGCGGCCGCCATCGAGAGCTCAAACAGGGCGGTGGCGGCAAGCCGGATGGCGGGTGTGAGGAACAACAGGAAGTCGCCAGTGGCGTCAGCCGTATCGCCCTGGCGGATGCGCGGGTCGGACTCCCCATGGAAGCTGCCCGGGCTCGCCAGCAGCAGTTCCCAGTACGGATAGGTCTGGGCGAGCAGCGAGGTCAGAACCGGGGCCAGATCGTCGGTTGGCCTGGCACTGGACAGGATGATGGTGAAGCGTGGCCGCCACAGCATCGCGTCGGTGCAGCCGGCGATGGCTGCGTGGTCTGCGGGCCCCAGAGTATCGCAGGCGGAAATCCATTTCGTGTAGTTGTCCGCGTTCAGCGGCAGACGTGGCAACGACAATTTCGTCGGCATCGGATCGTTTACGGGCAAGGTCGGCCCGGCCTGCGCCAGCCGGTGCAACAACGGGTTGACGCCGGCGGCGCGAAGTTCGGGACGTCCGGCAAGGTAGGCCTCGCCATCGAAATCCGGACTGGGCCGGCGACCCTGTGCAGCGCCAGTGAGGCAATAATGAAGCGCAGGGTGGATACCGCATGGGCCAACATCATCGTAAGTCGCTTGGTACCATGGCCCATCAAACAGCGGTGATGCGGCAAGCCGGCGCGCCCGCAGCCGAACCTGAAGATAGGCACGGGCGTGGGCCGGTAGTTGACCGGTGATCAGCCATCGAAGGAGTTGACGCAGCGCGGTCATTCGGCGGCGATCGGCAACTGCGGGGCATCCAGGGTGGCAAGTGCCGCCCGCAACGAGCCGCGCACCGCGGCCTGGGAAAAGCGTTCCCGCGCATAGGTGATTTGTGCCGTGGCACCTGTGAGCCATTGCGCATCGTCGCTCAGCAGCTCGCAGATCGCCCTGGCGATCGTGGCTGCATCCTCGGCGACGGTCGCGATCGCCGCCAGCCCGTCCAGCCCTTGCGCGCCGACCGGCGTGGTGACCAGCGGCAGCCCGGCCTGCAGGGCTTCCACCACCTTGAGCTTGATCCCGGCCCCGAAACGCAGCGGCACGACCGCGACCCTGGCTTCGGCGTAGACCTCGGCAAGTTGCGCGGCGGTAACATCGGCGGCGATGCTGATCGCCTGCCCCTCAAGGCTCCGAACGGCAGCCGTTGGATTGGAGCCGACGATCCGCAGCCGCGCCTGCGGTACTCGGGCGAGCACCCGAGGAAAGATCTCGGCCACCAGCCAGATCGCCGCATCGACGTTCGGCGGATGCGCGAAGCCGGCGACGAATAGGATGTCGTGGCCTGGCACGGGCAGCCGTGCGGCTGGGAAATCGGCGAAGCTGAACGGCGTCACCGCCCGCGCGAGCACGCGCGGCTCCAGCCGCGTCACCGTTTCAGCCTCCTCGGCCGACGGGTAGAGCACCAGGTCGCTGGCCCGCCAGACATGACGTTCCAGCCGCTCCATCAACGCCGAGGCCCGCTTGGCCGCTCGGTCGCCGAGCACGTCGGCCTGCAGCCGCAGCCGGGCAAAATGCAGATCGTGGCCGTAATAGACGAGTTTCGCACCGGTATGGCGGCGTAGCATCGGCAGGTAGTTCCGCGCGACATCGGGACGCGACACAAGCACCATGTCGAGTGCATCGCCGTGGTCGGCAAGCCATGCCTCATGGCTGGCGGCCAATGTTGTATGGGAGCCGCGGCCGAGGACTTCGACGCCCATCGCGGCCAGATCGCGGCTGTGGCGCGAGACCTCGATCCCGCCCTGGGGCGCGAATTTTACCGCCTTTCCCGACTGCTGCAGGGCCAGAATAAGGCTCAGCATGTTGCGCGATCCGGCGTCCCGGTCGGGTTCCGGCACATAGTGATCCACCACCACGACGATCGGCCGGCCGGCCTCGCGGGCGCGCAGCACCTGACGGCCGGATGAAAAATGCCGCGACGCCAGCACCGCGCGCCATCGATCGACAAACAGAAGGCGGTTGGTGGCCTGATGCGCCTTGGCACCGGCGTCGATGTCGTTACCGTGCGACGCACCCTCGTGATGGATTACCCGCGAACCCGGTTGATAAAGCACGCGCAGCCCACGCTCGCGCAGCCGAAAGCACAGATCGGTATCCTCGTAATACGCCGGGGCGTAGCGCGGATCGAAACCACCGAGGTCAAGAAAATCCGACTGCCGCACCAGCAGACAGGCGGCGGAGCCGTAATCGACCTCGCGCAGATAGTTATGTTGCGGGTGATCGGGATCCTCGAAACGGCCGACATTCCAACCGGTGCCGTCGGCCCAGATGATGCCGCCGGCCTCCTGCAGGCGGCCATCGGGATAGATCAGCTTGGCGCAGACGGCGCCGACCGTAGGATCGCCGCGGAACAGCTCGACCATGGGGTCGAGCCAGCCGGCCTGTACCTCGGTATCGTTGTTGAGCAGCAGGAGGAACTCGCCGGATGCAAGTTTCGCCGCCGCGTTGGTGGTGTGAAGGTACCCGAGATTGTCCGGCTGGCGGACGAGCCGAATGCCGGCAATTTCGGCCAGGCGCTCGATCCCCGGATCCGCTGATGCATCGTCGACGACGATTACCTCGATCGCGGCCGCTGGCCGATGTCGGGCGATGGCGGCCAGGCACCGAAGCGTGAAGCCGACCTGGTTATAGGTCGGGATCAGGATTGAAACCTCCGGCATGGTATCGACAACCAGGCGGATATCGGCCGGATCGGTGCTGGCCAGCACCGGTGGCAGGCCACACGCACAGGGCATCGCCGCCATTCGCCGCGCCATGCGCCACCAGCGGTAGTGGCGCGCCAGCCGCAGAGTAACGGTCCACCACAGCACCTGGGCGCCGTGTCGCAGCCATCGTCTCAGCAGCCCTGGACCCGTCGGGCGGAAGTTTGTCGAGCAGGCGGAGAGATCTGACCGCGAAGCGCACATGCCGGAATTCCCGCGCGAATGGAGTCGTTGAAACCACCGCAGCGTTGGCCGCCAACCCTTAACAATCCGTTAACAGAACCCTGTTGCGCTCACGGCTTGGCAACAGACCGTTCCCGGAGAACACTGTGGGGAGCATTCGACGGGGGACCCAATGGCGGAAAACGCGGAGCGGATCGCGACGGCGGCCGATCGCCTGATGCGGGTTCGCGACGGCGGCGCGCTAATCGACAGTCTGGATGTGGCCGCCCCCACCACCGAGGCCGAGGCCTGGGCGATCCAGGGTGAGGTGCTGCGCCGGATGGGCGGATCGATCGGCGGCTACAAATGCGCGACGCCTCCCGGCAAGCCGCACTCCGCGGCGATCCTGGCGCGGTTGGGCATTCATCGCGGGCCGGTTCGGTGGCCGGTCGGCGACATCGGAAACATCGGCATCGAGACCGAGATCGCGGTGCGCATCGGCCGCGACCTGCCGCCGCGTGGCTCCGCCTACACAAGGGACGAGGTGCTGGACGCAGTGGCCGCCGTGTTCCCGGCAATCGAGCTGGTACGCAGCCGTTTCGTCGATCCGACCAAGGTTTCAGTTCTGGAGGCGATGGCCGACAACGTGGCCCATGCCGGTTTCGTGCATGGCAGCGACGTGCTGGACTGGCGCCGGCTCGACCTCGCCGGCCTGCGGGTCCGGCAAGCCTGCGACGGCGTGAGCCAGGTCGAAAAACTTGGCGGTAACCCATCCGACGACCCGGTCCTACCGCTAGTCTGGCTGGCCAACTACCTGCACGAATTCGGCCTGAGCCTGCGGGCCGGGGAAATCGTCACCACCGGCAGCTGCACTGGGCTGACCTTTGTCGAATGCGGCCAAAGCGTTACAGGCGCCTTCACCGACCTGGGCGAGGTCACTGTCGAACTGGTCTGACTGGAGCGTAATCGCTTCAGGCAGACGGAGCGATCATGCCCCAGTCCTTTGTTTAATGTAGCAATTTTATCGCTCGGTTAAGTCAACCTCGAACGATATTGCTCTAAACGGATCGATCTTAAAGGCGGAAGACCGGACCGGATGGTGGGCGCGACAGGGATTGAACCTGTGACCCCCTCCGTGTCAGGGAGGTGCTCTCCCGCTGAGCTACGCGCCCGGCCCATTGTCCGGAGCGCCGGTTGGTAAGGTTTTCCGGGCCACGATGCAACCCCTTTTGTCACCGAATAGAAACCCGTCGGCCGCTTCTCCATCAACGACGGCGAATAGAGTCAGCGCAGCACTTCGCCGATGGTCTCGACGGCTCGAGTTGCCAGTTCAAAAAACGCGTTGTCGCCCTCGCCCACCGAGGCAAGGCCAATCGCGATGCCGGCAACCGCCGCACAGGCAAGCACGGCGCTGACCGCCTCGATCAGCCATCTTCCCGCGATCCTGAGCCCGGCGACCGCCACCTGGCGTTCACGCGGCGTGAGGACCGGAGGCCACAGCGGAACCGGTACCAGATCGATCGAGTAGAGCTGAGGCATTGGTTATCTCCGTTTCGCGATGATGCAAGGTTTTGTTCTTGTTTTGTTCTTTCATTCACCTTCTGTCAATGCATTAATCAAATGGCACAATCATCGGCAGGCTTAGCCTGCTGTCATAATTGTCATGTAAGGGCCGTGACTTGCGACGCGGGTGCGGGTTGAATGCATTCATGGACATGCCTGTACCGATGAATGCTGCCATCCTGCCGTTCTGTCTTTGGCGACCCGCCCTGCGGGCCGCTCCGGTGATCTTTGCTTCGCCCCATTCCGGGCGCGACTACCCACCCGAATTCGTGGCCCAGGCGAGGCTGGACGCGATCGGCCTACGGCGCAGCGAGGACAGCTTTGTCGATGAACTGTTCGCGCAAGCGCCGGCCCACGGCATGCCGCTGCTCGCGGCCACGTTCCCGCGGGCGTTCTGCGATCCAAACCGGGAGGCCTGGGAGCTTGATCCGGCAATGTTCGAGGGACCGCTGCCGACCTGGGTAAACACCGCCTCTGCCAGGGTAGGAGCCGGCCTCGGCACTATCGCGCGCATCGTCGCCTCAGGTGAAGCGATCTACCGTGACAAGCTGCCGTTCGCTGAGGCCGAGCGCCGCGTCGCCGAATATTGGCAGCCCTACCACGACTGCCTGGCTGCGCTGATAGAGGAGACGAGGGCCGAATTCGGCAGCAGCCTGCTGATCGACTGCCATTCCATGCCGGCCCACGGCGCGACCACACGTGCCGGCGCGCGCGGTGTCGATTTCGTGCTCGGAGACGCTTTTGGCACCAGCTGTATGCCGCGGATAACCAAGCGGGTGGAGGAGGTGCTTACCGGACTCGGCTATGTTGTCCGGCGCAACGATCCGTATGCAGGCGGCTATGTGACGCGCCATTACGGGCGCCCGCGGGAGCGGACGCATGCGTTGCAGATCGAGATTGCGCGATCCCTGTACATGGACGAGGCGAGGATCGAACGGCTGCCGGTGTTCGACGCCGTGAGGGCCGACCTCAGTCTGCTGGTGACGACCCTGGCCAAAGAGACCTCCGGGCTGCTGGACGCCTAAATCATCGTGTTTCACGAGGAAGCTAGCCGCAGATCCGTGCCGGGACAAAAAAAGTGGCGGCGCTTTGCAGCGCCGCCAAGTTTAGGGAGGAAACGTCCAAGAAGCAGGAAAGCGGCGGACCGCCTTGCTGCAATGCACAAGGTAAGTATGCCGAAGCCTGTGCGCAAGGATTTTTTGCACTGCACCATATTTTTCTGGTTGTCGGCCGGCAGCCTCAGATGTCGGCAAGCAAGAATTAACTAGATCCTGTCAGCCTCGTACCATGCGCGTGGTGATCCTTGCCGTTCTGGTTTGCCTATCGACGCCATGCCGTGCGGACGTTGGCGGGGCACGGCCGCTACTTACCCTTGACGCGCGACTTTGCCGGGTAGCGATACAAGGCGCCGAGCGGCAGGCGGCGCTTCCGGCGCAGCTGCTCGCTGCGATCGGCCGCATCGAAAGCGGGCGCCGCGATCCGGTTTCCGGCGGCTTCGGTCCGTGGCCATGGACCGTGAATGCCGAGGGCGAGGGCTTTTTCTTCGAAAGCAAGGCGCAGGCCATCGCCGCGGTGCGCAGCATGCAGGCACGCGGCATGCGCTCGATCGATGTCGGCTGCATGCAGGTCAATTTGATGCACCATCCCGACGCGTTCGCCTCGTTGGAGGCCGCGTTCGATCCGGTGACGAATGCCGCCTACGCCGCCAAATTCCTGCAACTGCTTCAAAAACAGACTGGTAGCTGGTCACGTGCGACTGCGATGTATCATTCCGCCAGCCCCGAGATCGGCGCCGACTACCAGGCGAAGGTGGCAGCCGCATTGCCGGATGAGCGGCATGTGGCTGAAAGCGGTCCGGCTCTGATTCCGCCCAACCCTGTCGGCGTTTTCCTGCCGCCGGGCCAAACCATCAACGCCCGGCTGTTGCCGCTTGTGGAGGGCGCGGCCCCCGGACGTGGGCTTGACGCCTATCGTTCAGCGCCGATCGCGATGAATGGGCGGTTCCGCCGGTTCGGCGGATAAGCATCATAGGCCCGAAGCAGAGCGCGCGGCCTCATATTCCGCTCTCGTGCGAGCCACGAGTTCAGATACAAAAGGCGCGTCGGTGACACCGGAGACCGAGTGGCCGGCGCTCCATATATCCTTCCAACGGCGCGTGTCCGATTTTTCGCGCGCGCCGCGGTCAATGTCCTTGCTGATGTCGATCGCGCCACGTTCAGGCAAATTGTCGGGGTCGAGCCCGGCGGCGATCAGCGACGGCCGCAGGATATTGGTCTCGAGACCGGTCATGGCGCGCGTCAGCTTGACATCGTCAAGGCGTGAGGCGACCAGCATGTCCTTGTAGCCTGGCGCCGCCATGCTTTCCCGCGTCGCGATGAAGCGCGTGCCCATGTAGCCAAGGTCGCAGCCAAGCGCGCGCGCCGCCCATAGCGCATGGCCATCGGACAGGCCGCCGGCCATCACCATCGGACCGCACCAGATCGCACGGACGGCGCGCGCGAAGGCAAACGGGTTGGCCCAGCCGGTCTGGCCGCCGGCGCCGGCGGTCAGCAGCACGAGGCCGTCGGCGCCGGCCTCGATCGCCTTCTCGGCATGGCGGACCGAAGCGACGTCGGCGAACACAAGACAGCCAGCATCGTGCAGCGGCGGGATAACGGCGTGCGGGCTGCCGACGCTGGCGATCACTGTCTTTATCGCGTGGCGGGCCAGAACGATTACATCGTCCATCGCCCGTGGATTGGATCGATGCACGATCAGGTTCGGGCAGATCGGCGGCAGGGCGCGGCCAAGCGCCTGCTCGGCGTCGGCGATGCGGTGGTGCATCTCGGCAAGCCAGACATCCAGCTCCTCGACGGTTCGGCAGTTGACCGTCGGAAAGGCGCCGATGATGCCGGCAGTACAGGCCGCCACCACCAGCTCGATACCCGAAACCAGGAACATCGGCGCGGCGATCAGCGGCAACGATAGCCGATTTGCCAGGTCCGCCGGCAGGCTCATGCGGCGAACTCAGCGCGAATTTTTCCGCTATCGGCGCCGATCGCCGGCACCGGGCCCAGCTCCCGAATTCCGTCGCTGGTGATTGCCGGTGGTGCCGCGATCGCCACCGGTCCACCCGGCGTCTGCACGGTGATCCGGCGGAGTGCCGGGTGGCGGGCAAACGCGGCAACATCGTTGACGAAGCCGTAGGCGGTGTTGGCGGCGCGCAATTTTTCCGCCGCCTGGTCCCGAGTCAGGGTTCCGAACATGCTTTGGATGTGGCCGTCGACCATAGGTCGGTTGGCGACACGAATGACGTTGGTCTCATAGCCGGTGCGGCGCGGCAACTCCGGCTCGTCCATGAACCTGGCACAGAAATCAGCCCATTCACGCTCGTTCTGGATGGCGACCAGGACCTGCGCGCCGTCGGCGGTGGCGAATGCGCCATAGGGGCAGATGGAGGGGTGCGCGAGTCCCAGGCGTTCGGGCGCATGGCCGGTGCCCTCATACATCAGCAGGGGAACGTTCATCCAGTCGGCCATGCCGTCGAACAGGCTGACCTGGATCGCCTTGCCGACGCCGGTGATGCCGCGGCCGATCAACGCCTCCAGCACCGCGGCGTGCGCCGCCATGCCGCAGGCGATGTCGCAGGCGGAAACGCCCACCCGGCCCGGTCCGGCGGGGTGGCCGGTGACCATGGCCAGTCCGGATTCGGCTTGCACCAGCAGATCGTAGGCCTTCATCGTGGCGTAATCGCCTGACTCGCCGTATCCGGAGATATCGACGGTGATCAGCTTTGGATGTTTCTCTCGCAACGCAGCGGAACCAAAGCCCGCGCGGGCCGCGGCGCCTGGCGCGAGGTTCTGTATGAAAACATCGGCTTGGGCGATGATGTTGTGAAGCAAAATGGAGTCGTGAGGATGCTTGATGTCGGCGACCAGGCTCTGCTTGCCGCGGTTCAGCCAGACGAAATAGCTGGAAAGACCTTTCGCCGCACGATCGTAGCCGCGCGCAAAATCGCCCTCCGCGCGCTCGATCTTGATCACCCGCGCGCCGGCATCGGCCAGGCGCGAGCTGCAATAGGGCGCCGCGACGGCCTGCTCCAGTGAAACCACCAGCAGGCCGGCGAGCGGCAGCATCAATAGCTGCGCGGCATGCCGAGCACGTGCTCGGCGACGTACGACAGGATCAGGTTGGTGCTGATCGGGGCCACCTGGTACAGCCGTGCCTCGCGATATTTTCGCTCCACATCATACTCTTCCGCAAAGCCAAAGCCGCCATGTTCTGGATGCAGGCCTCGGCCGCGGCCCAGCTCGCCTCGGCCGCCATCATCTTGGCCATGTTGGCCTCCTCGCCGCAGGGCAGCCCAGCCTCGAACTTGGCGCAGCCTTCGTTGACCAGCAGCTCGGCCGCCCGCATCTGCGCGTAGGCCTTGGCGATCGGGAACTGGATGCCCTGGTTCTGCCCGATCGGCCGGCCGAACACCTGGCGGTCGTTGGCGTAAGCTACTGATTTCTTGGTGAACCACTTGGCGTCGCCGATGCACTCGGCCGAGATCAGCAGCCTCTCGGCGTTCATGCCATCCAGGATGTAGCGGAAACCGCGGCCTTCCTGGCCGACCAGGTTCTCGGCCGGGACCACCATGTTGTCGAAGAACAGCTCGCACGAGTTATGGTTCATCATGGTGCGGATCGGTCGGATCGTGAGGCCCTTGCCGAGCACCGTGCGCATGTCGACGATGAAGGTCGAAAGGCCGTCGGTCTTCTTAGCGGTCTCGCCTTTCGGCGTGGTGCGCGCCAGCAGCAGCATCAGGTCGGAGTGCTCGGCGCGCGAGGTCCAAACCTTCTGGCCGTTGACGACGTAGTTGTCGCCCTCTCGTTTGGCGAAGGTGCGCAAGGCGGTCGTGTCGGTGCCGCTGGTCGGCTCGGTGACGCCGAATGCCTGCAGGCGGAGCTTGCCGGTGGCGATGCCGGGCAGGTACTGTTGCTTCTGCGCCTCCGAGCCGTGCTTCAGGATGGCGCCCATGATGTACATCTGGGCGTGGCAGGCGGCAGCGTTGCAGCCCTCGGCGTGAATCGTCTCCAGGATCGCGGCGGCGGCGCCAAGCGGCAGGCCGGCGCCGCCGTACTCCTCAGGGATCAGCGCGCCGAGATAGCCCGCCTCGGTCAGGGCACTGACGAACTCAGTCGGGTAGCCGCGCACCGCATCGAGCTTACGCCAGTACTCGCCGGGGAACTTTCCGCACAGCTTCGCCACTTCCGCGCGGATTTCCGGGTGCGACGCGCCGAACGCGTTCGTGGTCATCATCGGCTGGTCCATCGTGGTGTCCCCAATGAATGGTCTGTGTAATGTGACGTAAGGCTCCGCCACGGACCGAGCAAGCCATGCTGGCCGCAACCGTCGCTCAGCGCCAGGATCAACGGTACCGGGGTCAGCGGTAAAGGTCAGCGCGGGTCGGCGGCAGACCGGACGGCCCGCGCACGCGCTTTGAGGCGAGCGTCTGGTAAATACCGACCGTGTTGCGCTCGAACGCCAGCGCGCAGCCGGCGAGATAGGCCAGCCACAGCCGGGTCTTGACGCTGCCGACCTCACGGCAGGCCTCGTCGTAGCGCGCCGCCAACCGGTCGTGCCAAAGCCGGCAGGTGCGTGCGTAGTGCTCGCGCCAGGCCTCGACATCATGGACCTCGAAGCCGTGACGCTGCAGGTTGGCCAGCGACATCCCGACATGATCGAGCTCGCCGCCGGGAAAGATGTAGCGTACCAGGGCGGCGTATTCCTTCGGCCTGCGGGCGAAGGTTTTGTCGTCACGCTTGGCGGGCCGGGCGATGGAGTGATGCAAATAGAGGCCGCCGGGATTCAGCAGACGGTTAACGGTGCGGAAGTAGGCCGGATGGTTGGCGATTCCGACCTGCTCGAACATGCCGATCGAGGCGATCTTGTCGAAAGTTCCAGCCACCAGGGCATAGTCACGCAGTTCGAGCGTGACGCGGTCCGCTAGGCCGGCGCGTGCGATCCGGTCTGCGGCGTAAGCGAACTGCTCCTGGGATAGAGTGACACCGTGAGCGCGGACACCGAAATGCCGCGCCGCGTGGCAGACCAAGGCTCCCCAGCCGCAGCCAATATCGAGGAAGGTCTCGTCTGGCTTCAGGCGCAGTTTGCGGCAGATCATCTCCAGCTTGTCGTGCTGGGCAGTGGCGAGATCGTTGTTCCACTGCGCGAAATAGCCGCACGTATAGACCATCGAGGGATCAAGAAACATCGCGTAGAACGCGTTCGAGGCGTCATAGTGATACTGCACGTTGGTGCGGTTGGCGGCCTCGGTGCCGTCGGCCAAAGCGCGGTCACCGCGGATCGGCTCCAGCGGCCACGGCTTTCCGCGCGACACTGGCAGGAAACTCGCCAGGGTTGTCGCGGTTCGGAATTTGTCGAGGCTGCGCAACATCGCACGAGAACGGATCTTTGGCCGCTGGGCGACGAGGTCGAAAATTGTGCCTCCGTGTATGTCGAGCCGGCCGGAGACCCACAAATTGGCCAGCGTATCGATGTTGGGGCTGCGGACCAGCGCGGCGACAGCGCCCTCGTCGGCGATGCGGATGGCTAACGCCTCGGGTGCCAGGTCGGCCGGGACCGTGACGCCGTTCCATAGTGCAAATCCGACATCAAGGCCGAGACGATCCCTCGCATGGGCAAGCAAGACGGCAAAACGCTGGGCGCGCGAGGCGGATGGCACTGGCGAATCTTTCAATCGGGCAAAGAGTCTGACCTGCCGTGCCACCCCGGCGTCGTCAAGAAAAGTTTATCGAATTGCGGTCGGCGCGTTCGCAGGGCACTCTTGGCACTCCAAAAGGAGATACCATGGAACAGGCAACCTGGCAGGAAAGCGTCTATGCGGCGCTCAAGGCGGCCGGCATCCGCCAGCTCGGCTACGTGCCCGATGCCGGCCATGCCCATCTGATCCAGGCCGCCCACGCCGACAACGACATGCGCGCCGTGGTGATGACGACCGAGGAGGAGGGCATAGCACTCGCCGCCGGCGCCTGGCTCGGCGGCCAGCGCTCGGTGCTGCTGATGCAGTCCTCGGGCGTCGGCAACTGCATCAACATGCTGTCGCTGCCGATCAACTGCCGCATGCCGCTACTAATGCTGGTGACGATGCGCGGCGAGTGGGGCGAGTTCAATCCGTGGCAGGTGCCGATGGGGACCGCCACGCGCACCGTGCTGGAGGCCGCCGGGGTGCACGTCAAGCGTGCCGACCATGCCGACGAAGCCGCCGAGATGGTTGCGGCCTCGGCGTCGCTCGCGTTCGACAGCGCGATCCCGGTGGCGGTGCTGTTGTCGCAGAAGCTGATCGGCGCGAAGGTGTGGGTAAAATGAGCGTTGGAACTCTCGACCGCCGCGTTGTCGTCGCCCGCATCCTACGCGATCCCGGCGACATGCTGGTGGTGACCGGGCTTGGCTCGGCGACCTACGATGCCGGCGCCGCCGGCGACCGGCCCGAGAATTTCTATCTGTGGGGCGCCATGGGTGGTGCGGTTATGATCGGGCTTGGGCTTTCAATCGCCCAGCCGGACCGGCGCGTGCTGGTGATCACCGGCGACGGCGAGATGCTGATGGGTATCGGCTCGCTGGCGACCGCGGCGGCGCAGGCACCGGGCAATCTTGCCGTCGTTGTACTGGACAACGCGCAGTTCGGCGAAACCGGGGCGCAGACCAGCCATACCGGGCTGGGCACCAACCTGGCCGCAGTCGCCGCCGGCTGCGGCTGGCCGGCGACGGCGGACGTCGCCGACATGGCGGGCGTCGAGAGCCTGGCCGGGCGGCTTCGGCGCGAAAGGCTGTTCGCGGTGGTGCGGATTTCGCCGGCCGAGGTGCCGCGCTTCCTGCCGCCCCGCAACGGCGCGGTGCTGACCCACCGCATGCACCAGGCCCTCGGCATAGCGTCTTCCTGATCGCAGCGGTGTGGCTCCACCACATTAATTCGGCGATAATTCTGAATGGGTTCTGGCGAAAACTGTTTTTTTCGGGAAAAATACTAATCTCTGGTCTCCGAATGTAGCAGCGGAATTTGAATGAACAGCGAATCGCGCCCCGACTGCCACCCGCGGTCGTTTTTCGCGTTGCTTTTGCTGCTTGCCGCCCCGGTGGCGGCTCAGGCGCAGATGTCGCCCGCTGCATCGGTGCCGGTGTCCGTCGCCGCAGTCACGCGCCAGGATGTGCCGGTGCTGCTGCGCGGCCTGGGCCTGGTGCAGCCATACAAGTCGGTGCTGCTGCGGGCCCGCGTCGACGGCACCCTGGACCACGTCAATTTCGTTGAGGGCCAGGAGGTCAAGGTCGGCGACCTGCTAGCGGAGATCGACCCCCGCCCCTACCAGGCGGCGCTGGATCAGGCGACCGCCAAGAAATCCGGCGATGACGCGCAGCTCACCAGCGCGCGGTCGGATCTGATCCGGTACCGCAATCTGGCCAACCAGGAAGTGGCTTCCCGCCAGAAGGTGGAGAGCGTGACGGCGCAGGCGGCGGGCATGGAAGCCACACTGAAGGGCGACGCGGCCGCGATCGACACCGCGCGGCTGAACCTGGAATTCACCCGCATTACTTCGCCGATCGATGGCCGCGTCGGGCTGCGGCTGGTCGACCCCGGCAACTTCATTCGCTCCGCCGAGGCGACAGGCCTGGTCAACATCACTCAGACACGGCCGATCTCGGTTATTTTCACCCTGCCGCAGGATCAGCTGCCGGCGATCTTGAAGGCCATGGCGGCGAAGGATGCGGCTGGCGCCAAGGTTTCGGTGGTCGCCTCCTCCGGAGACGACAAGACCCAACTTGCGCAGGGCGAACTGCTGACGCCCGATAACGCGATCGATCCGGCGACCGGGACGATCAGGCTGAAGGCGACCTTCGCCAATGCCGACAACGCGCTGTGGCCAGGGCAATTCGTCAACGCCAGGCTGCTGGTGGACACGCGCCGCAACGCGGTCACGGTGCCGACGGCGGCGGTGCAGCATGGTCCGGCCGGGCTGTATATCTACGTCGTCAAGCCGGACAGCACGATCGAGCGGCGCGACGTGGCGGTGCTGCAGGAAAGCAACGGCATCTCCGTGCTGGCCGGCGGGATCGACGACGGCACGCGCGTGGTGGTGGCCGGCCATCTGCGGGTTCAGCCGGGATCGCTGGTGTCGATTACGGACGCCGCGAAAGCCGGCTCGTGAGCGTTTCAACACCTTTCATTCAGCGCCCAGTTGCCACCTCGTTGCTGATGGCGGCGCTGCTGCTGGTCGGGCTGGCGGCGTATCCGCTGCTCGCCGTCGCACCGCTGCCGCGAGTCGAGTTCCCGACCATCGTCGTCACCGGCCGGCTGCCCGGCGCCAGCCCGGAAACCATGGCGTCGTCGGTGGCACAGCCATTGGAGCGGCAGTTCGCACAGATCGCCGGGATTTCGCAGATGACCTCGGTCAGCCTGCTCGGCACCGCGCAGGTGGCAATCCAGTTCGACCTCGACCGCAACATCGATGCCGCGGCCGGCGACGTGCAGGCGGCGATCAACGCCGCCGGTGGCCAGCTGCCGAAGAACCTGCCGAGCCCACCCAACTACTTCAAAGTCAACCCGGCCGACAGCCCGATCCTGATCCTGGCGGTGCAGAGCGACGCCATGCCGATGATCGACATGGACGAGTATGCCGACAGCATCCTCAGCCAGCAGATCAGCCAGATCGCCGGGGTCTCGCAGGTGCTGATAGGCGGCGAGCAGAAGCGCGCGGTACGGGTTCAGGTCGATCCGGCCAGGCTCGCCGCGATGGGCATGACCTTGGAAGATGTGCGTCAGGTGCTGACCAGCGCCACGCTCGACGGCGCCAAGGGTGCCGTCAACGGTGCGCAGCGCAACTCTACCCTTTATGACAACGACCAGCTGACGCGGGCCGCCGAGTACGACAACGTGGTGCTGGCTTACCGCCAGGGCGCGCCGATCCGGGTGCGCGACATCGGCAGATCCGTTGACGATGCCGAGAACAACCAGCTCGGCGGCTGGCAGGACGGCAAGCGCGGCATCCTCCTGTTGGTGTTCAAGCAGCCGGGCGCCAACGTCATCGAGACGGTGGACAAGATCAACGCGGCGTTGCCACGGCTGGAGGCCGCGATCCCGCGCTCGATCAAGGTCAGTACCGTGATTGACCGCACCCAGACTATCCGCGCCTCAGTGCACGACGTGCAGTTCACCCTGCTGCTGTCCTGCGCGCTGGTGGTGATGGTCATCTTCCTGTTCCTGCGCAATTTCTGGGCGACGATCATCCCGGCAGTGACGGTGCCGATTGCCATCATCTCGACGTTCGCCGCGATGTACCTGCTCAACTTCAGCCTCAACAACCTGTCGCTGATGGCGCTGACGATCTCGGTCGGCTTTGTCGTCGACGACGCCATCGTCATGTTAGAGAACATCTTCAGGCATATTGAGGAAGGCATGCCCGCGAAGCAGGCGGCGCTGAAGGGCGCCGGCGAGATCGGCTTCACTATCGTCTCCATCAGCCTGTCACTGATCGCCGTGTTCATTCCGCTGCTGCTGATGGGCGGCATCGTCGGCCGGTTGTTCCGTGAATTCGCGGTGACGGTCGCGGTTGCGGTGGTGATTTCGGCGGTGGTTTCCCTGACCCTGACGCCAATGATGTGCGCCCGGTTCCTGCGCCACGACGGGCGCCGACACGGCTTTCTGTATCGTGCGATCGAGCGGTTCTTCGATGGCATGCTGAACTTCTACCGTCGCACGCTCGATGTCGCGCTGCGCTTTCAATTCATCACGCTGATGGTGTTCCTGGGCACCCTCGGGCTGACGGTGTTCCTGTATATCCAGATACCCAAGGGCTTCTTCCCGCCGCAGGACGTCGGGCTGA
>JAYTTA010000392.1:0-18444 GCA_043745345.1 Acetobacteraceae bacterium
GTCAGCGCGGCATCAGCGCCCAGAAAAGTTGAGGGGTAGCCGGAGGCGCGCGTCATCGCTGCACCGACATCGGGATAGGCCAGCAAGGCATCGAGAAACCGGTAGGCATTGTCGCGGTTCGGTGCGTTTTTCACGATGCTGAAGGTGTAGACCGACCCGAGGCTGCCTTCCCGCGGCACCGCGAATCGGAACGGCTGGCCGTCTAGAACCAATTTTGTTGGTGCGCCCGAATAGAACTGCGCGAGGTAGGCGTCCTCACCGGCGAGCAGCTGCACCAGCTCGGCCCCGTCCTCATAGTATTTCACCACCTGGCGCTTGTTGGCGATCAGCAGGTTCCGCGCGGCATCGACCGCTTCACGCGCCTTCGCTGGCTGCTCGAGATAGGACGCGAAGCCGCCATCGGCGCCCTGGTACAGCATCGTGCATTGCAGGAAATCCTCGATCACATAGGTGGTCTTGCCGCGGAATTTCGGATCGAACATGACACCCCAGCTATCGGGGGCGGGCAAGATCTTCCGGGTGTTGTAGACCAGCCGCTCGCAGCTCAGCGTCAGCGGAACGCCGAGTGTATCACCATCCACCCGAAGCCAGGCCGCATCGGTGTAGAGCGGGTCGATGCGCTGCCAGTTCTTCAGCCGGTGCGTGTCCACCGGCTCGATCACCGCTGCATTGACGAACTGCGGCAGGCGATGGCCGCCGACGGTGCATATGTCGCTTGACGGACGGGGACGCTCGGCGATCAGCAGGTTCAGCTCCGGCGCCTGGCTGAACATCGGACGCAGCCGGATTTCGATGCCGGTCTCCGCTTCGAACTGGGCCGTGAAGGCCGGCGGAACCAGGCCGGCATAAGCCATGATGCTGACAAAGCCGGCGGCCTGTGCCGGCCTGGAACGCATCAGCACCGGTGACGCCAGCGCCGTTCCGGCCGCCCCATGCAACAGGCCCCGCCGGGTCAATGGGGGCCGGGTGACAGGGGCAACGGCCGAAGGTATGGGTGGCTGCATGGATCGATCAATTCGAAAAGTATGACGTCGGAGTCTAATCATCATACTGACGCGTGGCCGGAGGGCTAGTCTCGATGCAACGGGTGACCATTACGGTCGATGACGAGTTAATGGCTGACATTGACCGCCTCATCGCCGTGCGCGGCTATCAGAATCGGTCGGAAGCGATCCGCGACCTGGCCCGTTCCGGCTTGCAACAGGCGGCCGGCGAGACCGAACCGGATCAGCCCAGCGTGGCGGCACTTGTCTATGTCTACGATCACGCCAGGCGGGAACTGCCCAAGCGCCTGACCGACGCTTTTCACGATCACTACGAGATGGCCATATCGACGCTGCATGTGCACCTCGATGCTGCGACCTGCATGGAGGTCACGGTGCTGAAGGGAGCCGACAGGGCCATCCGCCACTTCGCCGACCACCTCATTGCTGAGCGTGGCATCCGCCACGGCCGTCTTGTCGTTATGCCGTCGGATTGACTCTTTCTCGATGAAACGAATCGCAGAATGGTTGATATACTGTTAAAGAAATCAACGACGCATCGACCGTAAGCATTACAGTTCGTCCGAAACTTCTCGAATTTCTTGAAGCATACAATATAAACGAATGAACATCGCGGCCGCGCCATTGCATCTAGGCCGGTCCTGTTGGCACGTTGCCGGCAAGATCGTTCGGAGCAAATAACCATGGCGCAGCATGAAGACAAAGACGCGAGGCAGTCCGAGCCGGCTAAGATTTCGGACCGCGCATCGCAGTCCCTAACCGGCGGCTACACGGTAGCCCTACGCCGGATCGGCCCCGCGGTGGAGATCACGCTGACGGCCAACAACGAGTATTCCGGCATGGAGTTGTATGACCGCCTGGTCCAGTCCCTGAAGAATGGGTCCCTGCATCTCGAACTTGGGCGTCCCAAAACAGGCTGATCCAGCGCTTTGAGGATCCCGGTCAACGCGGTGCTCTGCCAGCGCGGCCGATTTCGATCTCCAACCATCCCAGGGCGTCGTAGCGGGCGCGGTCCCCCAGGCGCAGCAGCACGGTGGTCGTGGCGCTCCGGATCAAGGCCGGTCCGACCACCGCCTGACCTGGCGCCAAAGATGAAAACTCCCACACCGGAACTTCCTGCCAGCCATTGAGCCACACGCGCCGGGAGCCTGGCCGGGCACTGCCGGTGGGCGCCCTGAGTGGCGCATCAGGTATAGGCGACAGGTGGCCGGTGACGGCCAGGCGCGCGTTGGACAGCACCACGTCCTGGTCGGGCAGGGCATAGGTGAACAACGCCTCGTGCCGAGCGTGGAACCGCGCCTCGATCTGGGCGCGGGCGTCGGGGGCGCCCAGATCGAGCAAGTCCAGTGGCACCGAAACCTCGAACACCTGCTCGCCATAGCGCAGGTCGGCGCTGCGGGCGGCGGCGATCCGGCCGTCGAACCCGGCCAGCCGGGCCCGTCCCTCACGCTCCATCGCGGCATAGGCCCGCGCGAGCGCCGCGGGGTCGAGCCCGCCGGGCTCGGCGAAGCTGCAGGCCAGGTGCACCGTCAAGTCCGTGTTCAGCATACCCCAGGCCGACAACACGCTCGCCTGCAACGGCACCAGCACCCGGCGCACGCCAAGCTCCGCCGCGACGGCGCCGACATGCAGTCCGGCCGCGCCGCCGAAGGCTAGCAGGGCAAAGCCGCGGGGATCGACGCCGCGCCGGACCGTCGCCACCCGCACGCCGTCCGCCATGCGGGCGTTGACCAGGCGATGCACCCCGGCCGCGGCGTCCACCGCCGTCATGCCGAGCTGCGCGCCCAACCGGGCCAGCGCGGCGCGGGCCGCCGCCGGGTCCAACGCCAGGGCGCCGCCCAGCGTGGGGTCCAGGTAGCCAAGCAACAGGTCGGCATCGGTCACGGTCGCTAGAGTGCCGCCACGGCCATAGCAGGCCGGTCCGGGTACCGCGCCGGCACTGGCTGGCCCGACCCGCAACAGGCCGGACGGCCCGATGTCGGCGATGCTGCCGCCGCCCGCGCCCAGGCTGACGATGTCGAGGCTCGGCAGGGCGATCCGCACCCCGCCGACGCCGCGCCCGTCCGACAGCGCCGCCGCGCCGTGGCGCAGGAGCGCGATGTCGGTGCTGGTACCGCCCATGTCGAAGGCGATAAGCTCGGTTCCGGCGCCCTGACGCGACAGCGCAGCACCCGCTGCGACGCCCCCAGCCGGGCCAGACAGCGCGGTGCCGGCGGCAAGGCGCCCGGCCTCCTCGACCGAGGCCACGCCACCATGTGACAGCAAGATCAGCGGCGGCTGTGCCAGCCCCGCTTCGCTCAGAACCTCCGCCAGCCGCGCCAGATAGAACTGCACTACGGGACCGACCAGGGCGTTGGCGATCGTCGTGCAGAACCGCTCGTATTCCTTGATCTCCGGCAGCACGTCCGAGGATGCGGTGACGTAGGCATCGGGCAGCCGCAGCCGCGCCGCCGCGGCCGCTGCCCGCTCATGCGCCGGGTTGCGCCAGGCGTGCAGGAAGCAGATCGCGACAGACCGCACATTCGCCGCCGCCAGCATATCCAGCGCTTCGTGCAGCGAGGCTTCGTCGAGCGGGATCTCCACGTCACCGTCGGCGCGCATCCGCTCGCGCACCGGCAGGCGCAATTCACGCGGCACCATGGGTATCGGCGGCGGCACGCGCAGGTCGTAGCGGTCGGGCTTCAGCCCCTCGCGCATCTCGATGATGTCGCGATGCCCGGCGGTGGTGAGCATCCCGACGCGGGCGCCCTTACCTTCCAGCAACGCATTGGTCGCAACAGTCGTGCCGTGCACCATGCGCGTGGTGGCGGCCAGCATCGCCGGCAGCGCCAGCCTGAGCTGCGCCGCGGCGAGCGCTAATCCTTCCACCACGCCTTCCGATTGGTCGGCCGGCGTGGTGGCGGCCTTGGCGACGGTGATCGTGCCGTCAGGCCCGCAGACCACCACGTCGGTGAAGGTGCCGCCGACATCGACACCGATTGCGTATCCGGTCACGGCTCGCCCCATCCGCCGCCGCCGCCCGAGGCGATGCGGAAGCGGCTGCCGGGTGGCACGACGATGCCGGGCTGCTTGGTCCGCAGCGCCTGTGGCGCCTCGCCGGGCACATCCAGCGTGTAGCGATGCGGCAGCCCGTCGGCACCGCCGCCAATGCCGCGCGCGCCATGCCGCACGCCGTCCCCGGCGGTATTGGCGATGCATGCGCCGTCCGCCTCTACCCGCAGCACCAACTCCGCGCCGTCGCCGCCGCGATGCCGCCCGACGCCGCCCGAGCCGGCGCGGAATTCGTGTTGCTCCAGCACCAGGGGAAAGCGCGCCTCAGTGACCTCGACGCTGGCGAACTTGATGCCGCCTACCGAATGCCACTCCCCGGCCGCCGGCCAACCCGCCCCGGCGGAGGAGGCGCCGCCGCCGGGGCGGGCGTGGAACAGGTGCCAGATGAAGCGCCGGCCGGTGCGCGCGTCCTGTCCGGTCAGCGCCAGGCGGAAGCGCCGGCCCCAGCCGCCCA
This sequence comes from Acetobacteraceae bacterium, assembly GCA_043745345.1. Classification (GTDB taxonomy): domain Bacteria; phylum Pseudomonadota; class Alphaproteobacteria; order Acetobacterales; family Acetobacteraceae; genus PALSA-911. The sequence goes on from JAYTTA010000392.1 coordinate 4,510, forward strand.
TGGCGCGGTCCGGGCAGGCGCCAGACAGCGCGGCGATCACCGCCTCGACAATCTCGTTCGAGCAATGGCTGGTGCAAAGCGTCACCGGCGCGCCCTCGCGCGCCCAGACCACCGTGCCGATCCGCGCCAGCACCCGCAGCGGGCGGAAGGCGCCGTCGTTGCGGGCGCAGTCGGGGTCCAGCAGGTAGGCGAACGCCATCGCCACCGCGGATTGCATGTTGGCGTGCGAGGAGTTCACAAACCCGGCGACCTGCGGGTCGGACCGGGTCAGGTCCACGGTCACGTCGCTGCCGGCGACGGTGACCCGCGCGCGGATGGCGATGTCCTCGGCCCCGTGGCCGTCATCGTCGAGCCGAGCCACACCATCATAGGTGCCGTCGCGCCAGGTGGCGACGATGGCGCGGGCATGGCGCTCGGCGGCGTCCAGCATGGCGTCGATCGAGGCGCGCAGCACGTCCACCCCAATCTCCTCCAGCACTCTGGCTAGGTGCCGGGTGCCAAGCCTGGCGGCGCCGACCATCGCCGCCAGGTCGCCGCGGAAATCGCGCGCGTTGCGGGTGTTGGCGGCCAGCATGGCGACCAGGTCGTCGCGCACGATCCCATTTTCAGTCAGGCGGATCGGCGGCACGCGCAGCCCCTCCTGCCAGATGTCGGTGGCGCCGGGATTGTAGCCGCCGTGGGTGGAGCCGCCGATATCGCTTTGATGGGCACGCACCACTGACCAGAACTGCAATGCGCCGCCAGCCGCGAACACCGGCATTAGAGCGGTCAGATCGGGCAGGTGGCTGCCGCCATGGTAGGGGTCGTTGAGCAGGAACACGTCGCCCGCACCTGGAGTCGGAAAGGCCTCGGCGACGGCGCGTGCGGCCCAGGGCATCGCGCCGACATGCACCGGGATGTGGTCCGCCTGCGCCACCAGGCGGCACCCGGCATCGACGATCGCGATCGAGAAATCGCGCGACGAATTCAGGATCTGCGAGTAGGAGGTGCGCAGCATAGCCTCGCCCATTTCCTCGGCAATTGCGTTCAGCCGGCTTTGCAGGACGGCGATGGTGACGGGATCGGCCACGCTGCGTGCCATCCTGTCGGCCTCCTCAGCAATGCACGGTGGACAGCGCGTCCTCGATGGCGGCGCCGAGACGGCTCACGATGAGGTCGATCTCGGCGGGGCTCACGATGTACGGTGGCGCCAGCACGACGTGGTCGCCGTACACGCCATCGACGGTGCCGCCGCCGGGATAGCAGGCCAGGCCGCGTGCCAGCGCCGCCTGCTTGATGCGCGCGTGCAGTCTGAGCGCCGGTTCGAACGGCGTCTTGCCCGGCCTGTCGGCCACCAGCTCCAGGGCCAGGAACAAGCCGCGCCCGCGGATATCGCCGACATGGCGATGGTTGCCGAACTGCTCCTGCAGCCGCTGCTCCAGCAGGGCGCCGCGGGCGCGCACCTGATCGAGCAGCCCATCCTCGCGGATCACCTGCTGGACGGCGAGCGCCGCGGCGCAGGCGACCGGGTGCGCCAGATAGGTGTGGCCATGCAGGAACGCGCCGGAGCCGTCGCGCAGTGCCGACACCACCCGGGCCGTGGCAAGCACAGCGCCGATCGGCTGGTAGCCGCCGCCCAGGCCCTTGGCGATCGCCTGGATGTCGGGCGCGATCGCCTCCTGCTCCCAGGCGTGCAGGGTGCCGGTGCGACCCATGCCGCACATCACCTCGTCCAGGATCAGCAGGGCGCCGTGGCGGTCGCAGACCTGCCGAACCGCGCGGAAATACCCGGCCGGCGCCACGACGCAGCCGGCGGTAGCGCCCACCACCGGCTCGGCTATGAAAGCGGCGACGGTGTCGGGACCAAGGCGCTGAAACTCCGCTTCGAGCTCATCGGCAAGCCGGGCGGTGAACTCCGCCTCGGTCTCGTCGTCGTGCTGGCCACGGTAGGCGGAGGCCGGGCCGACATGGCTGAAGGCATCCGAGAGCATCGGCGCGTAGGGCTCCCGTCGCCAGGCGTTGCCACCGGCGGCAAGGGCGCCCAGCGTGTTGCCGTGGTAGCTTTGCCGTCGGGCGATAAAATGCGCGCGGCGAGGCTGGCCGAGCTCCAGGAAGTACTGCCGCGCGAGCTTCAGCGCGGCCTCGACCGCTTCGGACCCGCTGGAGACGAAGTAGGCCCAAGCGAGGCCGCCAGGCTCATGCCCGACCAGTTCCTCGGCCAAGGCCTCGGCGGGCTCGGAGGAAAAGAAGCCGGTATGGGCGTAGGCGAGCGTGCCGGCCTGGCGTTGGATCGCGGCGATGATCCGCGCATGCCCGTGGCCCAGGCAGCTCACGGCAGCGCCGCCCGACGCGTCTAGTATTTCCTTACCATCGGCCGTCTGCAGCCAGACGCCGTGGCCACCGACGGCGATCGGCGGCGCCGCGCCGCGTAGGCTGCGGTGCAGGACCCGACGGGGCCGGGCATTGGCAGCGGCCTGGATTGCCTGATCTGGCAGGGTCTGATCCGGCAGGGTCTGATCCGGCAGGGTCGGGGCTGGTAGGACATCGGTCATGGTTCGCAGGCCTCCGGGCCAGGGCTATGTCGGCAATGGTCGGAGGCAGTGCAGCACCACATTGCTTCGCTCCATTGAAATCCACTCTGGAAGCGGGCGGCTGTCAGAACAAGGCTTAAGCTGCCAGAGCCTTGTTCAGCGGGACCTTGACGACGTTGTCACAGTCGGAAGTTGCCAACAATCTCACAACGTGATGCGGAACCGCAGCGCCTCCATTCCGCCATGGCAGGCCGGCGTCTCGAAACGCTCCACCAGCCGCCCGCCATTGGCCAGGATGACGGCCTGCGATGCCCGATTGTCGGGATCGGTGGTCAGTTCGACGAAGCTCAGCCCGGTGTCACGAACTTCCTCCAAAAGCAACCCCAACGCCTGTGTCGCGTGGCCCCAGCGACGCCGCCAAGGAACAACGGCGTAACCGATATGGCCAAGCACATGCGCGGGCAGGTCTGACGTGCCGGGTTGCCAGCGAAAGCCGATGCTGCCGCAAAAGTCATCCGTCAGGATCCAACGGCGAAATCCAGGAAGACGCGGCACGATCGACCCGTCCGGCAGAGTGACAGGTCCCGCGTTCGCCCCGGGATCGTCCATCTGCGCTACGAACTCCGCCGGATTTGTGGCAATGGCTGCCATCTGTTCGCGCGCCGTCTCGGCCGGCCGGAGATTGTCCGGCGACCAGCCGCGCGCCAATGCGGCCGCATAGCCGGGCAGGAATTCCAAGGCGGGCCTCACCAACCTTAAATCATTGCATGGCATCGTTATGTCGCGCTCCCCGCCTTTCGACTGCCTGACTGGAAGATTTCCGGCGGTATCGGCTCGGGTCGAGTGGGTTACACCTGAGCGATTCATGAGCTCGATCGGCGTCTTTCGGCGGAGCGCGCGATGGGGACGGACCTCGTTGTGATCTCTGCGTCTAGCCTCCAATTTCATTCGTGCATGGTCAAGGCTCATGAACCGATGAGCGTCCAGGCACTCTGTCCGGAGCTTGCCGGGCCGCGAGAAATCGAGAATGGTACATCTTTGATGGCTCTCGTTTTGTCATTCCATCCGGCTGCGCCGGACGGAACCCTGAGTAAGCTTCGCCCAGAGATCCAGGCCCCGGGAGACGAACTCGCTGCGCTGATCGACCCAGATCGCCTTCGGATAGCCGACGCGTCGACAAACGTCCTCCAGTGCTTGAACGACATCCTCACCGCGGTAGCCAAAGCAAGGGTCGAGGGCCGGGTAAAACGTGAAAACGTGTCGACCACGGTTAGAACCCGAAGTTTGCGCCCAGTGGCAAGCTGATCATGCACAAAGTCTATTACTTACGCTGGTATTACATCGGCTTTGCCGAAGGAACCTTGGCTAGCTCCGCCCACGTGTCGTTGACCTGGGTCGCCACCATCCGATCATCACGCCGCTTCGCCTTCACGCGGCGCTTCGGGACCTTTTGATTCGCTGCTTGAGACCGGCCTGAGTACCGCGCCAGGATTTATAGGTGTAGCGCGGCCGGTCAATTCGCAGCACTGCGCAAGCCTTGCCAACCGAAACCTTCCAAGCCGCTTTTACCTCATCCACCAGCACACGTCGGCGAGCAGGCCTCAGGGGTTTTTGACAGAACATCCTGCAGCATCGCCTTGTCCAAAGACAGATCGGCTACGATCCATTTCAGCTTGATGTTCACGTCCTCGAGCTGGCGCAGCCGCTTCACCTCGGACGGCATCAGCCCGGCGTAGCGCTTGCGCCAGTCAAAGAACGTCGCTTCCGAAATACCTGCCTTGCGGCAAACCTCACCGACCGCTGTACTATCTTCGGCCTGTCTCTTAACAAAAGTGATCTGCTAACAAAAGTGATCTGCGCATCGCTGAACTTCGACGCCTTCGTGGAATCTTCCTCGTCCCGACCCAAGGACCATAAGTCGAGAATTCAAGTTCAGACTGGTCCGAAAAAACGGAGGCACGTCTCACTCAACAAGGCGCCCTTCTTCTAGCCGTGGTGCGGTTGCCATCGCGATGAGCCGGTCGGATCCGCTCCACGGCGAAGCGCGCGCTTGGGTAGGGTGCTGGCGAGTTGTCTGGTCATCGCTGACGTCAGCTTGCCCGGGCCGAAAAACTACCTGCCGAGATCGTCAGGCACGGCGCGCCGACAGGGATGTGCTCGGTGGCCTAAGCCGAACGCCATCTGTCAGGCAGGGATCTAGCCGATCCAAGCGCGATATCGTATGAGACGACTATGCCGGTTACCCTATCCGGGCAAGCCAAGGTGTTTTCGCGGGACGTGCTGTCTTGCTGGCCGGCGCAGTAGGGGCGCAGCTAGTTGATGCATCTTATTGGAAACAGTGATGAAACGGTAAGGAGAGCTAAGTCAGCACAGGCTCAACAGCATTGCTCGGACTGCACTGTCCCAGAGTTCTCTGCGAAATTTAGGTATATCAGATGACCTTTGTCACCACCGCTGCTCGATCAGATCTAGGCGGCAACATGCGCCACGGCGATATCCACACATGGGCGCCCTATTTATGGCGATACATGGTTGAACGGTTTGCGGTTCAATCGGTACTCGATGTGGGATGTGGGGAAGGACACGCAGTTAGATTTTTTCATCGCCTCGATACTTTTGCCCACGGTATTGACGGCTTGATCGAAAATGTTCGTCGCGCGGTGATTCCCATCTCATTGCATGACCTTCTGTCGGGACCCTTCATCATGCCAATCGATCTTGTTTGGAGTTGTGAGGTTGCCGAGCACATCGCGCCCGACAAAGTAGATTTTTATCTAGATACGCTGGCAAACGGTCGGATTGTTGCCATGACACATGCGGTGCCGGGCCAAGGCGGCTATAATCATGTCAACTGCCAGCCTTGGACATACTGGGTCGAACGCATGGAAGCGCGTGGTTATGAATTATCAGAGGATAACGAGGAGCTTCGGCGGATTTCTGCAAAAGATGAGACGTGGAACTACTTTTCGAAAACCGGGCTAGTATTTTTGCGGAATTAGATCAAAATAGCAAGCTTATGAATAAACGTATCGCAATCATCACTGACGCTATTTCACCAAACTTCTGGTTCCCGAAATGGTATAAGTATTACGGGGATCAATTTGGGGAAAGTAACATTTACATGGTTACCTATCAGGGAAAGTCTACTACTTTTGATAATTATAGTCCCGGTGGTATTTGGGATATACCATGCCCTTATTGTGATGAACTCCGTGCTAAAGTAATATCAGCTTTAGTTCGTACTCTGCTACTTACTCATGATACTGTTATACGATGTGATGTCGATGAATTTCTTGTCCCTGATTTACGGATCTATAAAAATCTCCACGATTATATCTCAAGGTCGAGGCTACCCTATGTTACGGCATATGGTATCGATGTTTTCGAGAGAGATGGTGATGCTCCGCTTGATATAAATCGACCAATTCTCATATCCCAACGATCGCATGGCATAGCCATCAGTGCATCACATAAAACCGCCGTTACCACCAAGCCACTGGAATGGGCGTCTGGTTTTCACGGTTCGACGGTAGTACCGGTATTCGACCTTTTATATATGTTCCACATGAAGTTCGCCGACGTTGATGGTCGATCTGAGTGGTTGCTTCATATGAAGGCTGGTGTTGCAGAAGGTAGCAGCGAACACACATACTTCTCTTTTACGAACACCCAAATGCAAGCTCACAAGAATTGGCTTTCGAGAATTCCATGCTCGCCCGAAGGGTGGACAATTATGTCGGATGCCGGAGATCGGGAAAAGTTTTTAACTAGTGTATCGCTCAGCAGCACAGGAATTTATCAAGGTCAGTTCAAAGATGCTGCCGTAGCTTTTATAATTCCAGAAATCTTTCGCGATGCAGCTTGAGCAAATTAGTGAATAGAACTATCGCCGAGAAGTATGTCCGCGACCTGTTTCGGTTTGTATTGGATCGTGACAACGCCTCAGACGATGAAGTTGGTCATTGGACCAACGAGCTGCTACTCGGTCGTACAGCGTCCCAGGTTTTCGATCTTTTTGCGTCAAGCGAGGAAAACCGGCTGCGGCGTGAGGGATCCAGCGCGGGTAAGACCCGCTATCCCGATGGACACTTCTACTCGCCCGTTGTCGACGTGCGGGAGATCGAGTTGGACCGCGACCGGATATTCGGCAATCGCATACCCACCTGCGTAGATTTGCGCGCACCCCGACAGATCCAGCAGTTTTCGACGTTGGCGCCGCATTTTCCGACGATGCCGTTCTCTGATGGTCCGGACGGCGCCCATCGCTACTATTACGACAACACCAGCTATGGCTTTGGCGATGCCTGCATCTATTGGGCGATGCTGGCCGCGTTGAAACCCAGAACAATCATCGAGGTCGGCAGCGGCTTCACGTCGGCGCTGGCGTTGGATGCGATCGATTATTTTGCTCTGCCGACCCGGTGCACCTTCATCGACCCCAATCCCGGACTGCTGATCCAAGTGGCTACCCCCATCGATCCGCGGCACGATGTAATAAAAGAGCCCGTGCAAAGCATCGATCTCGCCGTTCTTGACCAGTTGGAGACCAACGACCTGCTTTTCATTGATTCGTCGCACGTCGTGAAAAGCGGCAGCGACGTCCATTTCGAGCTGACTGAAATACTGCCACGTCTGCGTTCCGGTGTGATCGTGCACTTTCACGATGTTTTCTACCCGTTCGAGTATCCGTACAGTTGGGTGGTGGAGAAAAACCACTCCTGGAACGAGCTTTATTTCCTGCATGCCTTCTTGATGTATAATGCAGCTTTTGAAATCGTATTCTTCAACGACTATTTCGGCAAGGTTCATTCCGACGTCGTCCAGGATCTGGTGCCGGCCATTGCCGCCCGGATGCTGCTCAATCCAGGTGGGGGCCTGTGGCTAAGGCGCATCTAACCGCCAATCTTGGCTAACGGATGGGTCCAGGAGCTTCGCCCCCGATGTTTCACGGCGGACGGGTTTGGGCAGAGCCCATCCTTTCTTTTCACGGAACCCAGGAAGTCTCCAACAAGGTATTGCGAAGCTCGGCCGCCGGCGCTGCCGGGCGGGAAGCCGCCACAGGTCGGGATTTCCTGGCTAGTAGGCGCACGCTGTCGCGGATGTTGGCGATGGTTTCCAGCGACTCCAGCCGATCGAACAGCGGCATCAGGTCCTGTTTGGGCAGCGCCCGGGCGGCGCAGTCCTGGAATTTCTGCCACAGCTCGCGTGCCGACATCGGGTTGTCGCCGCCGCGGCCGACCGGGCCGTCGATGCGGCGCGATACTACGCGGCCGTCGTCCAAGGTGATCTTGACCTCGGCGCCGAACTGTTTTTCCGAGTCATCGGCCATGTCGGGGTGCGGGCGGGCGGTCGTACGGGCCATGATGGCTCGGATGGCGGGGTCGTAGTGCGCGTCGTCCTCGAAGTGGCACAGCCGGACCGCGCCGTCGTGCAGCGCGCGGGCGACCACGTACTGGACCGAGAACTTGGCCGCCAGGCTGGTTTGCGGGTCGGGGTTGTCGGTGTGGGTCAGGCGGCGGCGGTGCGGCATTACCTCGATGTGCCGGGTATTGCCGGCGGTGACGCCTTCCTGTTTGCGCAGGGCCAGCATCATGGCGATCGCCGGGTGGGTGCTGCCGCAGCAGGGAAACTGCTTCAGCCCCATGTCCGCGCTGGTGATCTCCAGCGGATCCGCCCAGTTCGCGAATATTCTTTCGGCATCGTGGTTGCCGGCGCCGTTATAGGTGTTGAGGAAGCCTTGTTTGTGCTCCAGCGCGGCCGGGTTAGCGTCGTAGCCGGCCTCTGCCAGCAGCGCCGCCAGCAGGCCGTCGCGGGCGCAGTGGCCGACGTGCAGCGGCTTGACCATGGTGCCGAAATTGGCCTTCACGCCCGACGCCGAGGATGCCGCGATGGCCAGCGCCACCGCGAGCTTTTCCTCGTCGAGGCCGATCAGGTGGCCGGTCGCGGCTGCCGCGCCGAATACGCCCAGGGTCGCGGTCGGATGCCAGCCCTTGTCATAATGGGAAAAATTGACCGCGCGGGCGAGGCGGATCTCGGTCTCGATGCCGACCACGTAGGCCTCGATCAGCCGCGCGCCGGACAGTTCCCGCTGCTCCGCTACCGCGATCAGCGGCGAGACCAGTGGCACCGATTGGTGGCCGCCCATCGGCTGGCTGAAATCGTCGTAGTCGAGCGCGTGCGACGCGGTGCCGTTGACGAGGGCGGCATCCAGCGCCGAGGTCCGCCTGTCGGTGCCGAACACCGTGCACTCGCCGGGCGCAGTGGCGATGCCCGGCGTTTTCAGCAGGATCGTGGCGCAGGGCTCAGCTGATCCGGCGAGTGCCACGCCCAGCGTGTCGATGATCGCGGTGCGTGACAGCGCGACCGCCTGCGTCGTCATCTGCGCCGGACCGAAGGCGTGGATGCGCTGAGCCAGGCGCTGGATCAGGGTCCTTTCCATGGCGCTCATGCCCTCACCGCCTCAGGCGCTACGCTGTTGGCGGGATGGTGTGCCGCGGACCGGCCGGCGATGCGGCCAAATGTCGCGCCGGACACAAGGCCAGTGCCGGCCGGATAGTTGTCATAGAACAATCCGCCGATCATCTCGCCGCAGGCCAGCAGCCCCGGGATCGGTCGCCAGTCGGTGCCGATCACCCTCGCCTGCTCATCCACCTTGAGGCCGCCGAAGGTGAAGGTGATGCCGCCGGTGGCGCTGTAGGCATAATAGGGGGGCGCCTCTAACTTGGTCGCCCAGTTGGTCTTTTCCAACGCTAGCCCGGTCGTGCTCAGGCCATCCTTGGCCGACGGCTCGAACCCGTCGGAGGCGTGTTTCGCCGCCGCATTGTATTCCAGCAAGGTTCGAAGTGCCTGCGGCTTGTCGTCGATGTCGAGCTGCCCGACCAGTTCCTGCAGCGTGTCGGCGACGATCGGATCGCTGGTCGAATAGCGCGGCTCCAGCAGATGGAGAACCTGGCTGTCGAAGATCTGGTAGGCCTTGGCGCCGGGTTCGGCCAGGATGGCGCGGCCGTATTTGGCGTAGGTGAACATCGCACCATCCTCGCCTTCGTTGACAAACCGACGGCCTAGCCGGTTGATCATGACGCCGTAAAGATAGCTCAGCCGGTTGCTGCGGTCGGTCAGCTCGCGCGGCGCGAAGTTGCCCCAGTCGGCGGAAATCGGCGTCGCATGGCAGCCGCTCCATTGGCCCCACGGCATGGCGCCGATCGCCATCGCCATGCGCAGGCCGTCGCCCTGGTTGTGCGGCGTGCCACGAACCTTGGCCGCGCCGACCAGCGGGCCGATGTGTTGGGTGCGCATCTGGACATTGGCCTCGAAGCCGCCGCAGCCGAGCACCACGGCGCGGCCGGCGATGTTTGACATGCCGGCGTCGTCGCGCACCCGCACGCCGCAGATATGGCCGCGATCGTCCTGCTGCAGCGCCATCACGCTGGCGCCGTAGCGGACCTCGATACCCAGACACTCGACGGTCGAAAACCAGCTGCGCGACAGGCCGACGCCCTCATGCGCCGCGCGCACTACCAAGCCCCGCGCCCAGACGATGCGGTTCTCGCGGCGCACGCCGGTGAGCGTAATTGCCGGCTCCATCTCGACGGCACCGACCTCGTTCATCCAGAACACCGTGTCGCGTGAATTATCCACCAACACGCGCGACAGCACCGGATCGGTCTGGCCGGAGGTGACGCGCATCAGGTCGCCATGGAAATCCTCCCGCGTGTAGGGCTGGATACCCGCATAGAAATCCTCGTACTCGTCCTCGACGCCGGGCAGCAGCGGACCCAGCTCGCGCGGATCGTCGAACGCGAAGCGCAGCACACCGCCGCTCCAGTGGGTGTTACCGCCACGCATTTCGCGCGGCGCCTTTTCCAGCACCAGCACGCGTTCGGCGCCGTTCTCCTTGGCGGATACGGCAGCGGCTAGGGCGGCGTTGCCGGCGCCTACTATGATTACGTCGTAGGTCATTGTTTTGCTCCTGAGTTAGAAGGCTGGGGCTTGCCCCTGACCCCGCCCGGGAAGCGCCCGGGAGCGCCCAACCTTAAGGAAGGGTTTATGTCGGGCGACTGCCCCCATGCTTTCTTCACTGCCTGCGGCGCAGCAACGCGGCCAGCCGGCCGGAGGTGTGGTTTTCGAGGTTCAGCACCGTATCGCGGATCTGTTCCGCCTGGCTGCGCGGCAGGGTGATTTCCGCGCAGGCGAAGAATTTCCGGCAGACGCCCGCTTCGGTCAGCGCGCGGTCGCCGGCGCCGGTGTTGATGCGGACGTGGCGGAACACCTCGCGGCCATCGCGTAGGACCAGCTTCACGCCGCCGGAGAAGTAGGTCGGGAACGCCGAGTCCGGATCGACGTGGCAGGTGACACGGCCAACGAGGTCGAGGATTACGGGATCGGCCAGGGCGGCGGGCTTGAGGTCGGCGAGGCCGAAGGCGCCCTTCAGCAGGCAGGTGGCGACGACGAACTGGGCGCTGAATTTTGCCTCGTATTCGTTGGTCGGGCGTATCTTGGCGGCAGCAGGTTCGGCGACGATCGGCATGGTGTCGCGCGGCAGATAGGCTTCGACACGGGCGATCTGGGACACGGGAATTTCGGCAAAGAGCTCGATCGCGGCATCGGCGCAGCCGTGGATGAAGTGGCAGACCGGATAGGGCTTTATCGCGGTTTCGGCCAGCTCCCAAACCATCCCGAGGCTCGCCAGTTCGGTCGGCAGGTCGATCGGCGCCGGGGCATGTTGCAGGTGGGTGCCGAACAGGCCGAAGCGTCCCTCATAGGGCCGGGCGGGCGCGCGAAAACCGCTTTCGGCCAGACGTGCCGCGGTGATGCCGGCGACGGCAGCCCAGCCGGGATGCAGCCGTTTGGTCCAGGCGCCGTCCTCCAGAAACACCTGCACGCCGGCGGCGGTGCTGGCGGCGATGCCTTGGGCAGCGGCGATTACCGGGGCGGACGCGTTCAGCAACTTGCCGGCGACCACGCTGGCGCTGAAGTGGGACACGATGCCGGTGGCGTGGAAGCCAGCGTGGTGAAAGCCGCCCTTGGCCGCAGCACCGACCCGGATCGCGGTTTCCATCCCCGCGGCGTAGGCGACCAGCAGGGCGCTTCCGTCAACGCCGAGGAACTCGCCGAACGACAGCGCGCAGGGCAGGCACGATGCGGTCGGGTGGACGATACTGGCCAAGTGCGTGTCATCAAAATCGAGGCCGTGGATCAGGATGCCGTTGGCCAGCGCCGCATCGCGGACCGGCAGGCGCAGCGACCGGCCGATGACGCTGCAGGGCCCATCGCCGCCCAGCGCCATTGCCGCCGCCACGGCGGCATCGGCGAAGTTTTCCGCGCTGGCGGCGAGGCCGACGCCGAGCGCGTCCAGGATCAGCAGTTTGGCGCGGGTGCGGACGGCTTCGGGAATTTTTTCAAGCGTCAGGCCGGCGGCAAATTCGGCCAGGACCTGGGCGGGCGGCGCCTGCGTCACGATCGCGGCGGAGAGGTCATGCGGCATGACGGGTCCTCATGGCGGGGCCATCGATCAGCAGGCAGTCCTGGACCGAGAAGCTCAGCGTGACGAGATTGCCCGGCAGGAAACTTTGGCGAGAGAGGGCGCGGATCTCTGTGCCGGCGACGTCGATCCTGTATTCGACGTGCGGGCCGAGATACACGCCAGCAACGATGCGCCCGGGCAGGCGGTTGTGCCCGGCTTCGCAGCGTAGGCCGGGCGCGGCTTCGAGCTGGATCGCCTCCGGCCGGATCAGGACAACCTGGCCGGCACCGGGCGCGACCTCGATCGGCGTGCCGTCGGCCAGGCGCCATGTTTTCCCATCGGGGAAAACGTCGAGGAAATTGGCGCCGCCTAGGAAGTCGGCCACGAACCGGTTGGCCGGGTGCTGATACAGCTCGCGCGGGGTGCCGTGCTGCACGACCTCGCCCGCTTCCAGCACGATGACGCGGTCCGACATCGACAGCGCCTCGGTCTGGTCGTGGGTCACGTACAGCGCCGGCACCTTGAGCTCACGCTGGATGCGGCTGATTTCCAGTCTCGTGCGGTCGCGCAGGCGGGCATCCAGGTTGGACAGCGGCTCGTCGAACAGCAGCAGCTTCGGCCGGCCGGCGATGGCGCGGGCCAGGGCGACGCGCTGCTGCTGGCCGCCGGAAAGCTCGGATGGCCGGCGAGTTGCCAGGGGCGCCATGCCAACGATGTCGAGCGCCCAGCGGACGGCGGCCGTGGTGTCGCGCTCGCCGCGGACAGTCAGCGGGAAGGCGACGTTCTGCGCCACGGTCAGATGCGGCCAAATCGCGTAGGACTGGAACACCATGCCGAGGTCTCGCAGATGCGGTGCGACGAACACCCCGGCATCCGACATCGTGCGGCCGTTGATCGCGATGCTGCCGCCATCGGGCGTCTCCAGCCCGGCGATGCAGCGCAGGGTGGTGGTCTTGCCGCAGCCGCTGGGGCCAAGCAGCGTCACGAACTCGCCGTCGGCGACATCGAACGAGATCGCGTCGATGACGGTGATGGTGCCGTAGGATTTGACCAGTCCGCTGACCTTGATGCCCATACGTCGTCCCTTATCGCGTCCGCGCGCCGGGCATCGCCCACAGCAGCAGCGACATGACGGCCAGCATCAGCACCATCGCCAGAATCGACAGCGAGCTGGCAAGGCCCCAGTTGGCCTGCTCGAAGAACGACCAGATCGAGACAGACAGCACCGAGGTCGAGGCGGTGAAGATCAGGATGGTGGCCGAGATCTCGCGAAAGAAGGCCATGAAGAGTAGAAAATAGCCGCTTTGCAGGGATGGCAAGCTCAACGGCAAGACGATGCGCCAGATGCCCGACTGGCGGCTGGCGCCGGCGGTCCAGGCGGCTTCCTCCAGCGATCTGTCGAGCTGCACGAAACGCGCGCCGGCGGTCTCACTGGCGTAGGGCAGGAATCGCGTGACATAAGCCAAAACAATCAGCGTGAGCGTGCCGTACAGCGGCACCGGCAGATAGGCGTAGGCCCATAACAGCCCGAGGCCGAGCACGATGCCGGGCACGCCGAACGGCAGCATGACCAGCACGTCGAGCACGCGGTAGCCGGTCGGGCGCAGCCGCACCGTGAAGTAGCTGCATGCCGCTCCCAGCAGCACGCCAAGCAGCGCGCCACCGCCCGAGACCAGCAGCGTGTTGAGGATGGCGTGCCGGGTCGCCTCCGAGTGCCAGACGAAAGTGTAGTTGCGCCAGGTGAAGGCGGCCTCGAACGGGTTGGCGGTGAAGAATTTTATCAGCGAGGTGTAAAGTAGGATCAGGCTTGGCAGCACCAGCGCCATGGCGATGTAGAGGCCACAGAAAAAATTGACCGGCCAGCGCCAGGCGCCGAGGGGGATTGGTGTGATCCGGCCCGCCTTGCCTCCTGTGACCACCGAGCGGTCGCCGCGGGCGAGGCGTCGCTGCAACACGATCGCC
>JAYTTA010000393.1:0-4848 GCA_043745345.1 Acetobacteraceae bacterium
GCCCGTCAGATAATCTGTCCATACGGGCAAGTTATAGTTATCGGTATTAACTGAGCAAGACATAATTCGTCACGTCGTCCAGATCAGGCCGTCCGGTTCAGATGCTCAACCAGCGCGTCGGTGAATACGCGCACCTTGGCGGACAGGCTGCGGTGGCTGGAATACACCACGTGCACATCGACGGTGTCGTCCCGATACTCCGGCAACAGCCGCACCAGCAGCCCATCGGCAACCGCATCCGCCACACAGAAATTCGGCAGCCGGCCGATGCCGGCGCCACTGATCAGCACCACAGGCAATCATTTCGCTTAGCATCGTTTTGCGCTGATCTCGTCGAACCAGGCCGACGCAGGAGCGGCGCTTGCCTGACGCCGGACAGAACAATGAGGTGCGTCCTGTGTCGCGCGTTTGCCCGGCTCGGAACGAAAGTCTTTGCTGACAGCCGCATTTTCCAGATCGATAGGGTGCGGGACATGCTGCAATCCTGGCGTTACTCGCAAACTAGTGACGCGGAAAACTATCAGTATGATCCCGAACTTGACGCCGTCCGGATTGCGGAGCGACTGGTCGGGGATGATCCACAAGCGTCGTTTTCGCAGTTCCGCGCATTGGCCGAGCGCGGACCGGCGCGGAACATGTTTCGTCCGGGTTGAGCATATCAAAATGCAGCCATTCCGGACCGTACTTATACCAGCCGTTCAACCTCCTGATTCGGGACGGAGATACCCAAACCGCGCCCCTGCCAACCCTTGAGTTCGCGCCTTTGGGTCGCGGCCCCAGCCTACCCCTTGCCCGAACCCCTCCCAGGCCCGATCATCCGCCAACAGCAAAATCGGAGCATACACCGCGTGGCGAAATTCAAAGGCACCGAACAATACATTGCCTCGCGCGACCTGGAGGTTGCGGTCAACGCCGCCGTCACCCTCCAGCGCCCGCTGCTGGTCAAGGGCGAGCCGGGCACCGGCAAGACCGTCCTCGCCCATGAGATTGCCAAGGCGCTCGGCCACCCGCTTATCGAGTGGCACGTCAAATCCACCACCAAGGCGCAGCAGGGCCTCTATGAATACGACGCCGTCTCCCGCCTACGCGATGGCCAGCTCGGTGATCCCAAGGTACAGGACATCGGCAACTACATCATCCCCGGCAAGATGTGGGAGGCGTTCGAGGCCGACGAGCAGACCGTTATCCTGATCGACGAGATCGACAAGGCCGACATCGAGTTCCCCAATGATTTGCTACTCGAGCTCGATCGCATGGAGTTCTTCGTCTACGAAACGCGCCAGCGAATCGTCGCCAAGACCCGCCCAATCGTCATCATCACGTCGAACAACGAAAAAGAGTTGCCGGACGCCTTCCTGCGCCGCTGCTTCTTCCACTACATCCGCTTCCCCGACCGTGAGACGATGGAGAAGATCGTCCAGTCGCACTACCCGCACCTGAAGCAGGAGCTGGCGCGCGAGGCGCTCAACATCTTCTTCCAGGTCCGCGACGTGCCCGGCCTGAAGAAAAAACCCGCAACCTCGGAATTGCTGGATTGGCTCAAGCTGCTGATGGTCGAGGACCTCCCGCTCGACGTGCTGCGCTCGCGCGACACCCACGTCGTCATCCCACCTCTGCATGGCGCGCTGCTAAAAAACGAGCAGGACGTCCACCTGTTCGAGCGCCTGGCGTTCCTCGCTCGCCGCGGCAACTAAGGGAAAACGATGTTCTCCCACCTAACGCTGGCGCTGCGAAAGGCCGGGCTACCGGCCTCCATCACCGAGTACCTCGCCCTGATGGGCGCCATGCGCGCCGGCATCGCCGAATACAGCATCGATGATTTCTACTATCTGTCCCGCGCTATCCTGGTGAAGGACGAGCGTCACCTCGACAAGTTCGACCTCGTCTTCTCCGAATGTTTCAAGGGCCTCGAAGCCCCCGACGGCGAGCTTCGCCGCGACCTGCCCGAGGAATGGCTGAGAAAAATCGCCGAAAAGATGCTGTCGCCGGCTGAACTCGAAGCAATCGAGAAACTGGGCGGCTTCGACAAGCTGATGGAGACCTTGAAACAACGCCTGGAGGAACAGAAGGGCCGCCACCAGGGCGGGTCCAAATGGATCGGCACCGCCGGCACCTCCCCCTTCGGCGCCTACGGTGCCAACCCCGAGGGCGTGCGCGTCGGTCAGCACGAAAGCCGCAACCGCCGCGCCGTCAAAGTCTGGGACAAGCGAGAGTTCAAGGACCTCGATGATACCGTCGAGATCGGAACCCGCAACCTGAAGGTCGCACTGCGCCGCCTCCGCCGCTTCGCCCGCGAGGGTGCCGCGACCGAGCTCGACATGCACGACACCATATTATCTACCGCCCGCAACGCCGGGTCGCTGGACCTCAAAATGGTTCCCGAGCGCCACAACAGGGTAAAGGTTCTGCTGTTTCTGGACATCGGCGGCTCGATGGACGACCACATCCGCCTCTGCGCCGAGCTGTTCTCCGCCGCCCGCAGCGAATTCAAGCATCTCGAATACTTCTACTTCCATAACTGCCCCTACGAGAAAGTCTGGAAGAACAACAACCGTCGCCGCGAAGCCGCCATCCCGACCACCGACGTCATCCGCACCTACGGCCCCGATTACAAGCTGATCTTCGTCGGCGACGCCTCCATGAGTCCCTACGAGATAGTGGAACCCGGCGGCAGCGTCGAACACTGGAACGAAGAACCAGGCCGCCTCTGGCTATCCCGCCTCACCACCCACTACCGCCGGGCCGCCTGGCTCAACCCAACCCCCAAGATCGGCTGGAACCACACCTCCTCGATCGGCATGATGCACGAACTGATGGAAAAGCGGATGTATCCCCTCACCGTCGAAGGCATCGATGCCATGGCCCGTGAGTTGAACCGGTAGCAAGCCAGCCTGGGGCGCCGCCCCAGGCCCTGCCCAGGTAGCTCCCGGCAGCGCCCAACCTTCAAGCATAAGGCTTGAACTTGGCCTGCGCCCGGTACGGTGCCTTAAAACAGGACGAAGTTCGAGACTTGCTAAAGCCTCGCCGGACCAAGTCGAAGTCGGGCACCGACACGACCGGACCAGCGACCAACTCCCCGTTCATCCGCAACTTGATGCCTGCTGATTTCCGTCAGGCGGTCAAAGTCTCTGAGTAGCTCAAGCGGAGAGATCAACGCGAAATACTCGTCAAGGCCGCCCTCATTGGTGACAAACATCAGTCTACCAGCTGTCGCCCCAGAATTACGGAGGCCGTGATGGTGGCCACTCAACGAGAACCTTACCTCGCCCGGTTTGAACGGGGTCCAATCCTGGCCATCGAAGAAGTCGAAAGCCCCTTCGAGCACGACAAAAATCTCCTCCTCCCGGTCATGTTTATGGGGAGGGGGCCGCCACCGGGCGGAGATGTCTGGATGCCGGCGCAACACGTGAAATTGGTCGACCGGCTTGTGGCGAGGGTCTCGATTGGCTCGCCAAAGACCTGGATGATCGGGTTGCCGCTCATGCTTGTTCTTTCTCCGCACGTTTTGAATACGCCAGAGCAATGCTGATATTTGCCAGACGCCATTAAGGATCAGTCTCGGCGACAACTTGGCCAAATACAGGGTCGGAATGCTGCCATTCATGGGCCAACGGCCGTGGGGCGGCACACGCTCGTCAAGCGCGCGCCACCGGCCGGCTTTTGCCTACGCTGTTGCTGGGATCCCTTACGGCCGGGATTGAAATCCCGGAAGGTCGGGCGGTGGGTAGTATGGCCGGTCTCCCAGCGCGCGGACGCGGTCCCAGAATTTTGGGCCGGCGGCGAAGCCGGCTTCGTTCAGTTCCGCGCTTTGGCGCCAGATGTTCCACGAGTCCGGATGCAGGCGGCTGGCTTCGGCGAGGAACGGTTCGGCCTCGGGCACACGGTCGTGGCGGCGTAGCCATAGGCCGAGGCGGAAGTTAGCGTCGGCGAGCGCCATGTCAGAGGTGAATTTCGGCAGTCTTTCACGCGCCCGGTCGTCGTCCAGCGCGTGCTTGCCGGTTCTCACCCAGTCCTTCACCGCCGTGTAGTAAAGGTCGCGGGCAGTGACGCGGGCGGCGAGGTCCGCATCGGTCATGGCGCCCTCGGTGCCGGGGTCGTTGCGGCGGAAATGGTCGGTGGCGCCGGCGGTTTCGGGTGGGCGGACGATGTGGCCTTCCTCATCGATCCAGACCGATTGCGGCACGTTGACCATGCCGTAGAGCGAGGCGACGCGGTGGTCGACGTCGATCAGGGACAAATAAGTCGGGTTGACGCGCTCGATCCACGGCCTTGCCTGTTCGGCGCCTTTGCCTTCCTCGGCCACGGCAACGACGGCGAAGTTCTCGGTCTTCAGGCTATCGGAAAGATCCTGCCACACGGACAGGTCGAGCCGGCAGCCTCACCAGGAGGCCCAGGTGGTGAGGAAGACCTTTTTGCCGCGCAGGCCGGACAGGGTGTGGGAAACGCCGGCGAGGTCGGGCAGCGTGAAGTCAGGTGCTTCAAGGCCGGCCAGAGCCTTGGCGCGGGTTTCGGCGGCGCTGCCTAGCACCCAGGCGTCGCCGGTAGCGGTCGAGACGACGGGGTTGCCGAGCAAGGCCCAGAAGGCGGCGAGATCGACCTGGCCGCCCGCCCGGACGTTGCCGGCAAGAGGGACGCAGAGCTCGTCGCGGCACATACCCTCGGGCTTCAGGGTCCAGCCGGAGATCTTTTCCGCGTCCGCCGGCGATAGCCGAAGGCCGCCGGTGGCGGCGACCTCGTGCTCGCCTCGATCCGTCAACACGGTGACCATGATGCGCTCCTGTGATCGATTTCGAATGGTTCGATCGTGCGGCTAACCGATTGACTTGGCAATATGGCGATGCCTACGCT
>JAYTTA010000394.1:0-4821 GCA_043745345.1 Acetobacteraceae bacterium
TTAGATGGCACGTGTCAAACGGGGCGTCACCACCCACGCCCGCCACAAGAAGGTTCTGAAGGCGTCGAAGGGGTTTGTCGGACGGTCTTCGACGAACTACCGCATCGCGCTGCAGCGGCTGGAGAAGTCGCTTCAGTATGCCTATCGCGACCGAAGGGTGAAGAAGCGGGAGTTTCGCAGCCTGTGGATCCAGCGCATCAACGCGGCGGTGCGCGAGCACGGCATCACCTATTCGCGGTTCATCGAGGGGCTGAAGCTGGCTGGGATCGAGATGGACCGGAAGGTTCTTTCGGCCATCGCGTTCGACGATGCGCCGGCGTTTTCTGAAATCGTCAAATCGGTGCAGGCGACGATTGCCGCGCGCGACGAGGCGGCGGCAGAGCCGGCAATGGCCGCGGCGGAATAGCTCCTTTCCGATGTGCCACGGGCGGCTTTTAGACGTTTGATCAAGGGCTGTCCGGGCAGGGCGGCCCTTTTTCCTTGGCGGACACCATGACCGACGATCTTGAGCTGCTGAAATCCCGAACCGATGCGGCGTTGGCGGAAGCGACCGACCTGCGGTCCTGGGATACCGTGCGGGTTTCAGTGCTGGGTAAGAACGGCTCGCTGACCGGGTTGCTGAAGGAGCTGGGACGGGCGGTGCCTGAGCACCGGCGGGAACGAGGTGCTGCGCTGAACCGGCTGAAGGATGCGCTGTCGGAAACGATCGAGGCCCGGCGTGTCGAGCTGGAGGCGACGGCGATCCGCGCGAGGCTGGTACGAGAAAAGATCGACGTGACCTTGCCGCCGCGCGCCCCGCCGGCGGGCTTGATCCATCCGATTAGCCGCACCACCGAAGAGATGGCGGCGATCTTCGGCGCCATGGGTTTCTCGGTCGGCGAGGGGCTGGATATCGAGACCGACTGGTTCAATTTCTCCGCCCTCAACATCCCGGCGCATCATCCGGCGCGGGCCGACCACGACACGTTCTATCTGCCCGGCACGCGTGAGGGTCGGCCATTGTTGCTGCGCACGCAAACCTCCGACGTGCAGATCATCTCGATGCTGGATCAGCCGCCGCCGATCCGGGTGATCGCGCCGGGGCGGACCTACCGCGCCGACCACGATGCGACGCACAGCCCGATGTTCCACCAGTGTGAAGGCATCGTCATCGACCGCGACATCACCCTCGGCCACCTCAAGGGCTGCCTGATCGACTTCCTGCGCAGCTTCTTCGGTATTTCAAATTTGCCGGTGCGGTTCCGGTCGAGCTACTTCCCGTTCACCGAGCCCTCCATGGAGGTCGATATCGGCTGGAATCGGCGCACCGGCGACCTTGGCGGTGGCGGCGATTGGCTGGAGATCCTTGGCAGCGGCATGGTGCATCCGCGCGTGCTGGCCAATTGCGGACTGGACCCGCGGGAGTGGCAGGGCTTCGCCTTCGGCATGGGGGTGGAGCGGGTGACGATGCTGAAATACGGCATTTCCGATCTGAGGCCATTCTTTGAAAGCGACCTTCGCTGGCTGCGCCATTACGGGTTTTCTCCGCTGGCCCCGACCATGCTGCACGAGCGGGCTTGAGCGCGTGAAGTTTTCTCTTTCCTGGCTTAAAACCCACCTTGAAACCGATGCCTCGCTAGCGCGGATCACCGATACGTTGACGGCGATCGGGCTGGAACTGGAGGGTGTCGAGGATCGCGGCGCGGCGCTGGCGCCGTTCGTCATCGCGCAGGTGATCGAGGCGGTGCAGCATCCGGATGCCGACCGTCTGCGCATCTGCACGGTGGATACCGGCGGAGGCGTAGTCTCCGTCGTTTGCGGAGCTCCCAACGCGCGCGCGGGCATGAAGGGCGTGTTCGCGCCGCCTGACAGCTTTATCCCCGGCACCGGCATCACGCTGAAGGTCGGGAAAATACGCGGCGTCGAGAGCGCCGGGATGCTGCTGTCGGCGCGCGAGGTTGGGCTCAGCGACGAGCATGACGGCATTCTGGATCTGCCCGCGGATGCGCCGGTCGGCATAGCCTATGCCGCCTGGGCGAAGCTCGATGATCCGGTGATTGAGATTTCGGTCACGCCCAACCGCGGCGACGCGCTGAGCGTGCGCGGGGTGGCGCGCGACCTCGCCGCCGCCGGGCTCGGCACGCTGCTTCCATTTGCGCCGGCACGGGTTCCTGCGGCGTTCGAGCACGAATTACGCTGGCAGCTCGACATGCCTGAGTACTGCTCCCACGTGCTTGGCCGAGCGATCCGGAATGTTCGGAACGGTCCCAGCCCGGCCTGGCTGGCGCAGCGTCTGACCTCCATCGGGCTGCGCCCGATCAACGCGCTGGTGGACGTCACCAACTTCTTCACGTTCGACCTTGGCCGACCACTGCACGTGTTCGACGTAGGTAAGGTTTCGGGCAACATTCTGACGTTGCGTCCCGGGGCGGGAGAAAGTTTTCGGGCGTTGAACGGGCGCGATTACGTTGCCGCGCCGGAGGATTGCGCCATCGCCGATGCTGCCGGAGTGCAGTCGCTGGCCGGCATCATGGGCGGCGAGGCAACCGGCTGCGGTCTTTTCACCACGACCGTGTTTCTGGAGGTCGCCTGGTTCGACCCCGTGCACGTGGCCCTGTCCGGACGCCGCCATCAAATTCTTTCCGATGCGCGCAGCCGGTTCGAGCGCGGCATCGATCCTGCCCTGATGCCGGATGCCGTCGAGGCCGCGACCCGGCTCATCCTGGATATCTGTGGCGGCGAACCCGCGCAGGTGGTTGCCGCCGGCACGCCTCCGGCCTGGCAGCGCAGCGCCACCATGCGGTTCGAAAGGCTTCTTGGATTGGGCGGCCTCGACGTGCCGCCCGATGACGCCGTCGCGTCGCTGAATCGCTTGGGCTTTGCCACCGAAAGCCGGGATGCCGCCGGGGTGACGGTTGCCGTGCCCCCGTGGCGCAACGATGTCGCCGCCGCGATCGTGCTGGACCAGGCGCCCGGCCTTGACCCCGAGCGTGCCCGGGCGGCGGCGGGGGGTTGCGCCGCGGTCGAGGCCGAGTGCGACCTGGTCGAGGAGGTGCTTCGGCTGCGCGGGCTCGACAGCGTGCCGCCGGTGTCGTTGCCGCGGAGTGCTGCGGTGCCGGGAGCCATTCTTACGCCGCGACAGGCGCGTACCGCCCTGGCGCGGCGCACGCTGGCGGCCCAGGGCCTGGTCGAATGCGTGACGTTCAGCTTTATGTCGCAGGCCCATGCGGCGCTGTTCGGTGCGGCGTCTGAAGATCTGCGGCTGACCAACCCGATCGCCGCCGACCTTGATCAGCTTCGTCCAACCCCGGTTGCGACCTTGGCAGAGGCTGTCGGCCGCAACGCCGCGCGCGGTAATCCTGATATCGAGCTTTTCGAAATCGGCCCGGCCTTCGCGCCAAACTTCGAAAGCAGCCAAACCAGTGTTGCCGCCGGCCTGCGCGCCGGGGGCACGCCGCGGCTTTGGAACGGCTCCGGCCGCGCGGTCGAGGCGATGGATGCCAAGGCCGATCTGTGGGCCGCGATGTCGGCGATCGGCCTTCCGCTGGAAGCGCTGAGCATTACCGCCGACGCACCCGGCTTCTACCATCCCGGGCGGTCGGGCGTAGTCCGCCAGGGGCCGAAGATGGTCATCGGCCGGTTCGGCGAGCTGCATCCGGGCGTGATCGCGGCATTGGACCTTGCCGGGCCGATCGTCGCTTTCGAGCTGTTCCTCGATGCCGTTGCCGAGCCCAAGCGCCGGCGCAAGGCAGCCCTGGAGTTGTCGGCGTTCCAGCCGGTGCGCCGTGATTTTGCCTTCCTTGCCGACGCGGACACGCCGGCCGATGCCATCCTGCGCGCCATCCGGGGGGCGGAACGCAATCTTGTTGCGCACGTGACCCTGTTCGATGTTTATGAAGGCGATAAGTTGCCGGCCGGGAAGAAGTCGCTGGCGTTCGAGATCGTGTTCCAGCCGCGCGAGCAAACCATGATCGATGCCGAGATCGAGGCGGCCAGCGCCAAGATCGTGGCCGCCGTCGCCAAGGCCACCGGGGCGGCGTTGCGGGGCTGACCAAACCGGGTCGAGGGCGTCATCTGCCACCGGGCCCTTCGCTAGAATTCGTTGCATTCAATACGGGATGCGTTCAGTGACCGGCCGATGACGCCGCCGATGATCGCGGCTTGATGGTGGCCGGCCCGGTGCAGTTCGGCGAGGCAGGTCTCGGCGTCGGCGGCGGCAATCCCTGCCAGCAGGCCACCCGCGGTCTGCGGATCGAACAGCAACCTAAACCGCGGCGTGGCAGCGCAGTCGGCAGACGCCGAAATCCCGGTGGCGATCTTGCGGTTGTCGGCCTGCAGCGAACTCGCGAGCCCCTGCGCCGTCAGCTCGATCGCGCCGTCCAGGATCGGCACGGCTTCAAGGTCGAGCCGGATGTCCATGCCGGACGCCTGCGCCATCTCCATCAGGTGGCCGGCGAGGCCGAAGCCGGTGACGTCGGTGCAGCCGGACGCGCCATGGGCGACCAGGCAGGCCGCCGCGGACGCCGCCGGCGTGGTCATCTGTTGCAGGCAGGCGTCGATCCAACGGGCCCGGGCGCGCAGCCGCATCTCGGCCGCGAATAGCACGCCAGTGCCGATCGGGCGCGTCAGGATCAGCGCGTCGCCCACCCTCAGGCCGGATTTGCGCAACAGCCGGTGCGGCGCGGCAAGGCCGTTGACCGAAAAGCCGAGCGCCAGCTCCAGCCCCTCGGCGCTGTGGCCGCCGATTAGCGCAGCGCCGGCCTCGCGCAGCACGGACAGGGCGCCGTCGAGCATCGCGAACAGATCGGCCTCCATCCGGGCAGCCGGCGCGAACGGCACCGT
>JAYTTA010000395.1:0-4818 GCA_043745345.1 Acetobacteraceae bacterium
AGCTTGGCGACGATCTCCTCCGGCTTATGATGCCTGCGCGCCATCCAAGTCCCCTTCCGTGTGCCACCGAACTCTCTATGGCCGGTGGCTCACTCCTAAGGGGTCAGGTCAACACCTTCTCGGCAAAGCGCATGACGTGGCCTGACAATGTCACAACCCCGTCCTTGGCGGTGACGCCGATATGACCCGAATTTACGTCGGGCGCCCAATCCAATGCCGCAGACAGATTCTATTGCAGCAGCTTGTCGTCGTGTTCCGTAATCTGTCTCCCGCCAAGACCCGGCGCCTGAGTGACTGCCGCCGTCATGGCAGAGGGAACAGTGATCAGTTATCAAGGCAGCTACACTGATCCAGATCAACGAATCGACACGACCTCATCCTGCCGGCGCAACATGCAGGCACTGCACAGAATTCGTGCATTTTCAGTCGCAATCCTCTCATGCATCCCGGGTATCATGTTGAGGCGGCGATGGCACACGGATTGCTAATATACAACTTGCTACTCATCATACTGCCCAAGCTACTTCGTCTTGATAGCTTCGCGTCCAGCTCGTGCTTGTGGCAATTGCGCCAAACTCTCGCACACAACTTAGTACGTTCGCACCCCTGGCATTGTCGCCTGCGCCTTTGGCGCTTCCGGGACGCAGTTGTGATCGAGTTCTGCCGTGACCCCAGCGACGATCCCGATCGGTGTGCTATTTTCGGTGGACGGTCCTTATGGGGACGTATCACGCAGCATGCTGAACGGCGCCCTGCTCGCAGTCGCAGAATGGAACGATAACGACCTGGCATCGATAAAGCTGAAACCGGTGATCGCCAATCCGGCCGGTGACTTGCCCAGCTACGCGGTCCAGTGCCGTGAGCTCCTGGCACAGGGAATTCAACACGTTGTTGGCTGCTACACGTCTTCGAGCCGTAAGGAGATCATTCCGCAATTCGAAAAGGCGGATGCGCTGCTGTGGTATCCTGCGCATTATGAGGGCTTTGAGTGCTCGGCCAACGTGATCTACACCGGCGCTGTCGCCAACCAACATCTCCTACCATTGGCCGACTACATGCTAGAACATCACGGTCGCACGGCATTCTGTGTCGGATCGAATTATATCTGGACGTGGGAAAATAATCGTATATTGCGCGAGCGTCTTGCCGCTGACCATGGCCGCATCATAGCGGAACGTTCCTTTGACATCGGTGAGACTGATTTTGCCAAGGTAA
Organism: Acetobacteraceae bacterium; assembly: GCA_043745345.1. Classification (GTDB taxonomy): domain Bacteria; phylum Pseudomonadota; class Alphaproteobacteria; order Acetobacterales; family Acetobacteraceae; genus PALSA-911. The sequence continues at coordinate 1,216 of JAYTTA010000395.1, forward strand.
TTGAGGCCATCCTCAAGAGCCGACCGGCTTTCGTCTTCAACACCTTGATCGGCATCTCGTCGTATTGTTTCTTGCGGGATTTTCGTGCGGCCTGCCATGCTCGCGGTATCGACCAGCCGGCTGAAATTCCCGTTGCGAGCTGCACACTATCCGAGCCGGAGCTCGAGGCGATCGGGGTCGAGGCAGCAGACGGGCACATCACCGCCAGCGTCTATTTTTCTTCCATCGCGGCGCCGGAAAATGCCCGTTTCGTCTCGGCCTATGCCGCACATTACCCAAACGGCCCGGTTGTCTGCGCGGACGCCGAGGCTGCTTATATCGCCGCGCGGCTTCTGGCCCTGTCGCTGGTCGAGGCGCAGGGGCACACCGACGTGGAGGCAATCAAGCGTGCCGTGGCACAGGTGCGCATGCAGGCGCCACAGGGTGCGGTGAGCGTCGATCCCGAAACGTTGCACGCGGCGCTGACCCCGCGTATCGGCCGCTCACGCAAGGACATGCGCTTTGACATCCTAGCCGAGGCCCCGGCACCGGTGCGCTCCGATCCTTATCTGATCTGGAACTCGCCACGCTTCTGGACCGCGGGTGCACCTCCGGCGCTGCGGGTGGCGTCATGAGAGTCTTGCGCGTCGTTCAGAATTTTCGCGGACAGCGTGGTGTGCTGTGGGGCGGCCCCGGCGTTGCCATCGACACGCTGCAGGCAAGCCTCGCCAGGCTTGGAATGACGCTGGTTCGACTTTCCGACGTCGACTCCACGGGCCTGGATGCGCAGCGCGACGTGTTGCTACTCGATGGCGACTGCCTGCTCGACGGCGGGATAGGCGGAGATCCCGGCAGCAGTTTGCCGCTGGCACCGGCTATAGGGCTAGTCGGTGTGGAAGCACCCAGCCGGCTGAAGGCCATGATGGATCTCGGCGTGACTGCGTTCCTACGCAAGCCAGTTCATGCGGCGGCAATTTATTCGGCCTTGTTCCTGGCCGTGAACAGTTACAATCGGCTTCGTGCCATGGAGATTGAGATTGCCAATCACGAAGACCGCAGACGCGGCCGGCGCGCAATGATGAAAGCTGTCGTACAGCTGATGCAATCCGCCGGCATCAGCGATGATGAGGCTTATGCCGTGCTGCGCCGTGAGAGCATGCGTCGGCGCGTCAGCGTCGAGAACTATGCCGAACAGGTGATCGCAGCCCCCAACCCTTCCCTTCCTGATCACAAGCACTGGGCCTGACAAAATGGACATCCGGACTGCCCCCTCCGCCGTGATCGATCTCGTCGAGCTGACCGTGGCGCAGGTGCAGGAAGGCCTGGCCGCAGGCCGGTTTACCTGCGAGGCGCTGACCCAGGCCTGCCTCGATCGTATCGCCGCACTCAATCCGCACTACAACGCGCTGATCTTCCTAAATCCGGACGCCCTGGATGACGCTCGCGCCATCGATCGCAGACGCGCCGCAGGCGAGATCCTGCCGCCGCTTGCCGGTGTCCCCGTGGTGATCAAGGACCCGATGGACATGGCGGGCATCCCAACAACCGCCGGCTGGTCACTACTAAACAGCGCCAAGGGCGGTATCGACCTGATCCCCGCCACGGACAGCCCCGTCGTGGCCCGCATGCGCGCCGCCGGCACGATCATGCTCGGCAAGACCAATGTGCCAATACTCAGTGCCAGCGGCTCCCATGCCAACGACAGTTGGGCTGGCCCCACCGTAAACGCAGCAGCACCCGACTGCGTGCCTGGCGCCAGTTCGTCCGGCACGGCCACCGCAGTTGCCACTTCGATGGCAGTGCTGGGACTGGCGGAGGAGACCGGTGGCTCGATCCAGAATCCAGCCTCGGCGCAAGGCCTCGTGGGCATCAAGCCAACCTTCGCCCTCGTTCCCAATGCCGGGGTCGTACCGCTTGCGAGCCAGCGCGACGTGGTGGGTCCGATCGCGCGCTGCGTGCGCGACGCCGCTCTTTGCCTGGATGTACTTGCCGGCTTCACAATGGCGGATCCCAAGACCACCGCGAGCATCGGCAAAGTGCCCAAGGGAGGCTACACCGCTCGGCTTAGCCCTACGGCGCTGGCCGGCAAGCGCCTTGGCCTCTATGGCCCCGGATGGCGGGGCCAGCCGCTTTCCAGCGGCACGCACGCCCTCTACACGCGGGCTCAGGATGAGATCGTAGCCCGCGGTGCAACCCTGGTGGATGATCCATTTGCCGGCACCGGTTTCGCTGCCATCGGCCGTGCCACGCCCGGCCCCGGCTATTTCGACCCTCGGGGCATGGAATCGGTACCTTACGATCTTCAGCAGTATCTCGAGCGCCTTGGCCCCTATGCAGCCCTGCGCAGCTTTGCCGCATTCGCCAAGGCAACGGAGGCCGAGAATGCCTTCGGGCCGACCGGCGTGCTCCGCTATCTGTCGAGCCTGCCCGCTTTTCAAGCCTGCCTCGCCGATCCCAGCCAGCCGCCCGACATGTCCGACTTCACAGCGGCGCGCGAGGCGTATCTCGAAATCTTCACGGCCGTCATGGACACGCATCGGCTCGACGCGCTCGTGTTTCCGCAGATGCGCGACCCGCTGCCGCCTTTGCATGGCAGTGAGCCGATCCACGAGACCACCGTCTGCGAGATCAACATTGCGGGTCTTCCGGGTGTCGTAGTGCCGGCCGGCATCCACAATGGCGGTGCCCCTTTCTGTCTGATCTTCGTCGGCCGCCAGTGGAGCGAGGCCGATCTGCTGGCCTATGCCTTCGACTACGAGCAGGCCACCCGATATCGCACCGCGCCGAAGCTGCTCGGGGTCGCGTAGTGGATTTTACGATAAAGTTCGTCTTCGATATCCTTGCCTTCACCTCGGTGATGGTGCTCATCGTTTTGGGCCTGGGCGTGATCGCCAGCATGATGGGTATCTTCAACTTCGCCCATGGCGAGTTGGTGCTGCTTGGCGCCTACACCGTCTATCTCTGCGACGAGCATGGGCTGGGCGCCTGGACGGGCGTGATCCTGGCGCCCTTCGTCGTCGGTGCGGTCGGGTTGATATTGGAACGAACGATCATCCGGCGGTTCTATGCCACGCCGATCATCGCCATGCTCGGAACCTACGCCATCGGGCTGATCATCCGCGAGATCGTGCGCGGCCTGCTGGGCGGGCACTACAAGGCGATCCCGGAGCCGATGTCCGGGGCGTTTGCCGTGGGCGGCCTGGAATTCTCGATCTGGCGCAGCTTTATTATCGCCACCACGTTGGCCGTCATCGCCGGCTGCAGCTTGATGCTGACACGCACATCGATCGGCCTGCGCGTGCGCGGCGCGCTGGAGAACCCGATGCTGGCGCGCGCCTGCGGCATCTCTACGGGCAAGCTTTACGCGTTGACCTTTGCCTTCGGCTCGGCGCTTGCGGGCCTGGCTGGTGCGTTGATCGTGCCGTTGTACGCGCTCTCGGCCGATATCGGCATTCGCTTCCTCGTACAGGGTTTCCTGTCGGTGATGCTGGGTGGCGTTGGGACATTCGAGGGCCCCGTGCTGGGGGCGGCGGCAGTGGGCAGCATGGCCGCCGGACTGCCCTGGGTGGTGATCCCAGTACTGGCCGATCCTTTGGTGTTCGTCATCGCGCTCGTCTTCGTCCG
>JAYTTA010000396.1:0-18174 GCA_043745345.1 Acetobacteraceae bacterium
GCCCGACGATGCGGCCAGGGAATCCACGGCGTTGGCTCTGGCTCTGGGATCGGCCGCACCGAAGCTGCTCGACGCCAGCACCGCGCACCGGGTCGATCCTGCCTGGACCTATGGCTTCGCGGAGATGGCGTCGGGCCAGGCGCTGTGCATCGCCGAGGCGAAGCTGGTGGCCAACCCTGGGTGCTATCCGACCGGTGCCATCGGGCTGCTGCGCCCATTGGTCGCGGCCGGGCTGATCCCGGCCGATTACCCGGTCACCATCAACGCGGTCAGCGGCTATTCGGGCGGCGGCAAGTCGTTGATCCAGGACCACGCCGCGAGCGCCGGACCGGCATTTGAGCTGTATGGGCTTGGGCTGGAGCACAAGCACATCGCCGAGACCGAGCTTTATTCGGGTTTGACCCGGCGGCCGATCTTCGTGCCGGCGGTCGGGCATTTCCGCCAGGGCATGCTGGTCTCGGTGCCGCTGCACCTCGACACGCTGCCGGGAAAACCTTCGGGCGCCGACCTGCGCGCCGTGCTTGCTGCCTATTACGTGGATGGCGGGCTGGTGCGGGTCGCGGCGGCTACGGAGAACGGCAAGCTGGAGCCGGAGGCGTTGAATGACACCGACGCCATGGAGCTGCGCGTCTATGGCAACGAGGCTAGGCGCCAGGCGGTGCTGGTCGCGCGGCTCGACAACCTCGGCAAGGGCGCATCGGGTGCCGCGGTGCAGAATATCATGCTCATGCTTGGCATCGGCGCGGCACAAAGGAAGGTGGCGGCCCATGGATGAGATTGTTCTCCAGCCGGTCGGCCGGATCGACGTCGCGGCTGGGCGCGGGCCGATCTACGGCTTTGAGGGCAAGACTCCGCGTATCGATCCGAGCGTGTTCGTGGCTCCCAGTGCTGCGGTAATCGGCGATGTCGAGATCGGGCCGGGTTCCGCGGTATGGTTTCACTGCGTGCTGCGCGGCGATACCAACTTCATCCGCATCGGCGCGCGCACCAACGTGCAGGACGGCACCATAATCCACGTCAACGCCGGCAGCTTTCCGACCATCATCGGCGACGACGTGACCATCGGCCACGCGGCGATCGTGCATGCCTGCACGCTGAAGAACCGCGCCTTCGTCGCCATGGGTGCGACGGTGCTGGACGGCGCGGTGATCGAGGAGGGTGGGATGCTGGCGGCGGGCGGCCTGCTCACGCCGGGCAAGGTGATCGGGCCAAACGAGATGTGGCAGGGCTCACCGGCGCGGCTGACGCGGGTGATGTCGGCCGAGGAGCGCGCAAAGTTCGGCCGTACCGCCGAGCATTATGTCGAGCTGGCAGCGCGGTACCTGGCGGGACTTAAGTAGAGGGTTTTAAAAGGGCGGCGGCTCTTTTGCGGGGTCCAGGGCCAGAGCCCCCGGTCTTGCCTCCACAGTCATTCCCACACCCGCCAGTATAGCCTCGGCGCCGGCCTGCCACGGCGTCGGCCGGAAATCACGCTGGATTTCTGCCTCCCATACCGCCAGCGCCTCGCGGTTATTGATGATCCGGCTGATCGTCTGATAGGCCTGCGTCAGGTCGTCGGGATTGAAATACTGGCAGAAGCTGCCGCCGGCCTCCGGGATCGAGGTCCTGTCCGAGGCGATGCAGGGCTTGCCGAACGCGAGGCTTTCCGTCACCGGCAGGCCCCAGCCCTCGTAGAACGATGGAAACACGGTGAACAGGCAGCCGCGGTACGCCGCTGCCAGCTCGGCGTCCGACAGATCCGACAGCACAATGATCTTGCGGTCGAGATAGTCGGTGTTCTCAAGCTGCTGCATGAGGTCGGCGACCAGCCAGCCGACGCGGCCGGCGAACAGCAGAGTCGGCACCTGGTCGGCCGGGAACTCCTCCAGCAGCCGGCGCCAGACGCGGAACAGCAGTATGTGATTCTTGCGCGCCTCGATGGTCGAGACCATCAGCACGTAGCTGCCGGGGACGGGAAGGCCAACCGGATCGGGCGCGGGCTGGAGTTCGTCGGGTCCGAAGCCGGTGCCGATGGGAATGACGGTGACGCTGGTTCGTAACGGGATCGACATTGTCTCGGCGAAGCTCACGATGTCGTCGGCCGAGAACTTCGAGATCGCAAAGATGTGGTCGGCGAGCGGCAGGACGGACATGAACCAGGCGCGGAAGATGCGGACCAGGCCGCGATCGCACCATTCCGGGCGGCGCAGCGGGATGATATCGTAGACCAGGAAGCCGAACTCGATACCGAATTTCATACGGGCAGCTTCGATCAGCCCGGCGTAATCGGGGTTCGCCCAAGGCGCGCCCAGCGCCAGCAGGATGTCGCCCGGTTGCACGAAACGCGCAAACTCGTCGCTTTCGACCTCAGGCCCGGCGCTCGGATTCGGCACCAGCGATCGTGTCCGCTTCCGCATTCGCGACACGATACCCTGGGTAACCATGACGAACAGGCCAGCGAGTGCCGACAGCGCGGCGATCTGCAGCCGGGTGGCGTCAAGCATCCCGCGACGGAACGATTGCGGCAGGCGATGGACAAGCCGTCGAGCCCGGTAGCGCGTAGGTGATTCGGCATTGTGCTGGTGTGACGGGGTCGCGGCACGATTTCCGCGGCCCGCCAGGACGTTACCGAAAGCAGGGGCTTTACCGGAAGCTGGAGCTTTATCGGAGAGCCGGGCGAACAGGTTGGCAACGGATCGCCACGACACAGAGGAAAAAGTGCCCCGAACCGGATCTAGGCGAACGAACCGAATGCGCCGGTCGGCGCCAAGGCGTTTCTGCAGCACCCGATAGAGCTCGAATGCCAGTCTCTGGATGCCGCTCGGCCGTGGATTGGCGGCGGTGTATTCGAACAGGTCTTCGACGTCGATCCATAGCGTACCAAGGCGCAGGGTGGGCGGGGTGGGGTCCGCCAGGGCGGATGCGGACGCCAGGCCGATCATGCGTCGTGATCCGCGGCGACGCGGGCACGCCAGTCATCCAGCACGTCGCTCAGTGTTAGCTGCCAAGGGATCGCCGGGGCCCAGTTCAGGATCTCACGGGCGCGGGCCGCGTCGCCGTAGGCGATCGGCGTGTCGGAAGGGCGCAGGCGATCGGCGTCGGTCTCGATCCGGGCGTCGATACCGGCGGTGCGGCACATTTCCGCTAGCACGTCGCCGATCCGCCGCGGCGTGCCGGATGCGAGGTTGAGGATGGTGCCGGGCGGCAGCCGCGCATCCGGCACCAGTAAGCAGGCAACATAGGCGGCGCAGACGTCGCGCACGTCGAGGAAGTCGCGGGTCGGGCCCAGCGCGCCGACCCGAAGTATCGGTGGCTGCAGACTGGCGGCGATGCGGGCGATCTGGCGGGCAAAGGCGGGAACGACGAACGCGTCGGCCTGGCCCGGGCCGGTATGGTTGAACGGCCGCAGCCGGATGGCGCGCAATCCGTCCCCCACCATCGCACCGACCGCGAGATCGGCGGCGGCTTTGGTCGCGGCGTAGGTGTTAGTGGGTGCCAGCGGCGCGGTTTCGCCCAGTGCCAGTCCGGTGCGGAACGACGCGCCGTATGCCTCGGCGGTGGAGACGTGCAGGAAACGGCAGCCGGGCGCCTCGGCGAGTACCGCACGGGCCAGGTTCAGTGTGCCGTGAAGGTTGACCTGCCAGGCGTGGCCCGGATCACGGCGAGCCTCTCCGATCGCGGTGACGCCGGCAAGATGAAGGCAGGCATCGGGTAACGCCGAGCGGACCGCCCTATGGGTTGCGGCCGCGTCGAGCACGTCGAACGCCTCCGTGAACATCTGGGCGTCCGAACAAGCGGTGATCAGGGCATGCTGGAAATGACGGCCGACGAACCCCGAGGCACCGGTGATCAGGATGCGGAGCGGCATCTAGCCGTTTGCCGTTTTTTTCCGGTGGCGCTCGAGGTCGGCCTCGACCATTTCGGCGACCAGCTGCTCGAGGGCCACGCTGGCGTGCCAGCCGAGCTGGCGCTGCGCCTTGGCGGCGTCGCCCAGCAGTACATCGACTTCGGCCGGACGGTGCAGGTCCTGGCGGCTGACGACGTGGTCGCGGTAGTCGAGCCCGACATGGGCGAAGGCCAGCCGGCAGAACTCATGGATCGGCACGGTGCGGCCAGTGGCGATCACGTAGTCATCTGCGACATCCTGCTGCAGCATTCGCCACATCGCCTCGACATAGTCGCCGGCATGGCCCCAGTCACGTTTGGCATCCATGTTGCCGAGCGCCAGTTCGCGCGCCAGGCCAAGCTTGATCCGCGCCACGCCGTCGGTGACCTTGCGGGTGACGAACTCGATGCCGCGCAGGGGACTTTCATGGTTGAACAGGATGCCGGAGGAGGCGTGAAGGCCGAAGCTCTCGCGGTAGTTCACGGTCATCCAGTGGGCGTAGAGCTTGGCCGCGGCGTATGGGCTGCGGGGATAGAACGGCGTGGTTTCCGACTGCTTCTCGGCCTGGATCTTGCCGAACATCTCGGATGACGAGGCCTGGTAGAATCGCGCCGATGGCAGCACGATGCGCACGGCCTCCAGCAGGTTGACGCAGCCGATACCGGTAACGTTGCCGGTCAGCAGCGGCTGCTGCCACGATGCGGCGACGAAGCTCTGGGCCGCCAGGTTGTAGATCTCGGTCGGCTGATACTTCTGCAGGATGCGGATCAGGCTGGTGATGTCGGTGAGGTTTCCGTCCACCAGCTCGACCTCGTCGATCACGCCGATCCAGCGCAGGCGTTCACCGACCACATCGGACGAGGCCGACCGGCGCATCAGGCCGATGACCCGGTAGCCTTTTTGCAGCAAAAACCGGGAAAGGTAGGCGCCGTCCTGGCCAGTGATCCCCGTTATGAAGGCGGTCGGCATAGAGAACTCCGGTTCAGATCAGGCTGTGTCTAGAGCGGGGTGCCCCCGGAATCTACCCCAGGTCGTAGCGATGCGCCTGATTCAGGATTTTGGCGCGCGATCAAACGGTCTTGCCGCTGCGGTCGCGAACAAGTTACTGTCATCGCATGTATCCGCCCCGAATGCCGCCTCGCATCGCGGTGCTGATCCCCTGCCACAACGAGGCCGTGGCGATTGCCAAAGTGATCGGCGACTTCAGGGCGTCTTTGCCCGGCGCCGCGATCTACGTGTTCGACAACAACTCGTCCGACCAGACTGCGACAGTCGCGCGTGAGGCCGGCGCGATTGTTCGCCACGAGTCGCTTCAGGGCAAGGGCAACGTTGTGCGCCGCGCCTTCGCCGACGTCGAGGCGGACATCTACGTGCTGGTCGATGGCGATGACACCTATGATGCGACGGCGGCACCGGGGATGGTGGCGCTGTTGGTCAAGTGCCGACTCGACATGGTCAACGGCGCCCGCGAGACCGAGATCGAGCAGGCCTACCGGCCCGGGCACCGGTTCGGCAACCGGGTGCTGACGCGCCTGGTGACCTCGATCTTCGGCGACCGGCTGAGCGATATCCTGTCCGGCTATCGCGTCTTCAGCCGGCGGTTCGTGAAAAGCTTCCCGGCGCTGGCGGCAGGGTTCGAGACCGAGGTCGAGTTCACCATTCACGCCCTCAATCTCAAGATGCCGGTGGCCGAGGTCACGACCCGCTACAAGGACCGGCCAACGGGGAGCATCTCGAAGCTGAACACCTTCGGCGATGGCGCGCGCATCCTGCGGACCATCCTGCTGCTGGTGAAGGAGGAGCGGCCGCTGAGCTTCTTCGCCGCCGTGGCACTGGCCATGCTGCTGGCCGGGCTGGCCGTTGGGTTGCCGGTGGTGACCGAGTTCTGGCGCACCGGGCTAGTACCAAAACTGCCCTCGGCGGTGCTGGCGACGGCGCTGGTGGTGCTGTCTTTCCTGTCGCTGGTCTGCGGGCTGGTGCTGGACTCCGTCATGCGCGGGCGCCTGGAGATCAAGCGGCTGGCCTACCTGTCGATGCCCGCCTTGACCGATCGTGAGACCGAAAGAATCGATGTGTGATGAACGCCCGACGGGCGGCAGACCGGGCCGCCGAGTACTTTAATCGGGCCAGACCGTGGCTTCGCGACAACGCGGCGGTCGTCGGCGGAATGCTGCTCACGCTGCTATATGTCTACAACTATCTTGCCTACTACGCGCTGCCTGGAAACCAGCCTGCTCACCCGGAGGGCTGGTGGGGATGGTGGGACCAGGCGCAGTTCCTGAAGTCGACCTTGGCGCTGGTGCGTCTTAATTTTTCCGCCGACCAGCACTGGTATCCACTTGGCTACGCGCTGCTTGGGGTGCCGTTTGCCGGGCCGCTTCGATTGCGCATGCATCCGTTCTTTTTCGTCGACCTGGCAAGCCTGCTGGTGGCCTATGCCGCATTCCTGTCGTTCGCGCGGCGAGCTGGCTTGCCGCGGCAATGGGCGGCCGCGTTGTTCGTGCTGGCGGCTGCGGCCGATCCGGTGCTGTTCCTCCAGTGGGTTATACCGTGGAACACCACGCCCGCCGGCGCGATGTTGTGGCTGCTGCTGGCGGTCGCGGCGGCGCATATGGCGGGCCAGCGACGGCCGATGCTGCTGGGCTTCCTTGCCGTCTGCGTAACGGTTCTGCGTCCGACCGAGTTGCTTCTGGTGCTGCCGTCCGTGATTGGCGTGCTGGCCGTCGATCTTCGTGGCCGGCGGCTTGCCTGGACTGACGTTGCGCGCTTTGCACTCGGCGCCGGCGTGCCGGCAGTGCTGTTCGCGCTGCTGTTCATCCGAATCTATGGTTTTCAGGCCAGCGATTATATGCGGGCGTCGCGCGAGATCGGCTTCACCCTGTACGGGCTGGGCTGGAAGGCCTACGTCGTGCTGATTGATCCGCACGACTGGTTCGGCGGCGGCGAGGGGCTGATCGCGCGATGCCCGTGGCTGGTGCTGGGTTTGGCGGGGTTGGTTCCCGCGCTGCGCCGGCCGGCGACCGCCGTGCTGGCGGTGACCCTGGTGCTGCATTCGGTGCTCTATCTCGCCTACGTCGATCTGCTCCCCACCGGCCTGTGGCGCTCCCTTAACGTGCATTATTGGAGCTGGACGTTTCCGGGATTTGCGCTGCTGGCCGTGCTGCTGCTGCGCGACCTGGCTGAGGCCGCGACGCGCCGGCCGGCGGCGCTGGCGCTGGCCGCGGCGGCGCTGGCGCTTTGCGTGCGGATCGTGCCGGCGCCGGCGGCCGCCGGCGACGCGGTCCGTGCGCTGGACTTCGCGGCGGGGGAGTCGCTTTCGGACAGTGTCTATTTCGATCCGGTGGAGTTGCGCGACGCGCGCGGCACGATGCACAACATCCGGCAGATGCGGGCGATCCGGTTCGGCACAGGCGTTCGTGTCCTGGCGCTGACCCGTCCGTTCGAGATGCCGGTGTCGATCCCGGATGCGCAGGTCGGCGGGGCCGTCGGCATGCCTTTGGCCGAGGCAATCGAGATTGGGCTGCCGACCTGGCTGTGGCGACGGGATGCCGGGGCGCTGGGTCCGCGCCGGTAATGGCCGGCCGCTTGTCGAGCCGCCGCGGCACGCGCTATGGCAGACCGATGTGGGGTTCAAGATGCTGATAGTCCGGCGCGACCGGGCGATGACCGCGGTGTCGCTGATGCTCGACATCGCCTTCCATGCCGGGCGGACCGCAACGGTCAGCGCCGGCGAGATCGCCGAGCGGCTCGCGCTGGCGCGCCGCGGCATGGAGCCGTTGTTGCAGGCGCTATCCCGTGCCGGATTGCTGGACAGTGTGCGCGGGCCGCGCGGCGGCTACCGGCTGGGCCGGCCATCGCGGGATATCAGGGTTTTCGAAATCGTCTCGGTGGCGCTGGCCGAACAGGAGGAAACGCTGGCCGGCGCCGGGCCGGCGGGTAAGCTGCAGGCCATGGTCGTCGATCCGCTGTGGGGCGAACTCGATGAGGCGGCGGCGGCCAGGCTGGCCATCTTGACCTTGGAGGACATGCTGCGGCGTGCCGCCGATGCCGGGCTGCGGCGGCCGAGTGCCGAGCCGATCACCTTCACGATCTGATGGTCGCGCGCCCTGAAGGAGCGTGAGGCTCAGTGCAGTTGGAACTGGATCCGGACCGGGAATTCCGACGTTACCGCTAGGCCGCCCTGGATTGCCGGTTGGAAGTGCCAGGAGGCGACGGCGGTCCGGGCGGCTGCGTCGAGCATCTGGAAGCCTGAGGTTTCGGGGATTTCAACCGACAGGGCGGTGCCGTCCGGCGCCACGTGCACCAGCAGGGTCACGGCGCCCTGCTGGCCGAGGCGCACCGCCTCACGCGGGTAGACCGGCTCCCGGTTGTGGATCTTGCTGTCGATCGCCGGCGGGATGATCCGGTCGCCGGTGGCGATCAGGGAACTCAGGCTGTCGGTGCCGCCGAGGTTGATGGTCGGCGTTGGTGGAGCGGCTGCGGTCTGCGGCGGGGCTATGGGCGAGGGCAGCGCCGGCGGAGGAACCGCGGCTTCGGCGGCTTCGTCGGGTGGCGGCTCCTGTATTGGCGGCGTCGGCATCGTTGGAGCCGCGGGCCTGGCCGACGGGGTTTGGGAGCTCGGCGGCCTGGCGTCCGGCGCCGCGCCCTCGTACTGCACCAGGCGGAACTCCAGCGTCGGCTGCGGCGCATCGGTGGCCGGGGCAGTCGCCTCCTGGCGTGGACCGGACAGCATCAGCAGGACCAGGCTCAGATGCACGGCGGCGGAAAGCGCCGCGCATCCGGCCAGCACCAGCAATCTTTGCCGGTCGCGGATGGCAGCCAGGCGCCGCGATGGGGACGGTGGGATCGGGAACGGTGTTGGCACGGCCGGAGCTAGAAGACCGGGACGCCGGTTCTTTTCGCTTTTATCTCCGGCTCGACATGGATGGTGATCACCAGCTGGCGCATTTCGGCCTTCAGCCCGGCCTCGATACGGTCGCAGATCGCGTGGCTGTCGGCGACGGTCATGGCGCCCGGCACCACCAGGTGGAAATCGAGGAAGGTCAGCCGGCCGGCATGGCGGGTGCGCAGGTCGTGCGCCTCGATCGCGCCTGAGGCGTGCTCGGCGACCAGGGCGCGGATGCGCTCCAGCACCAACGGCGCGGGCGCCATGTCCATCAGCCCGCCGACACTCCGGCGGATCATGCCGGCGCCCGAAATCAGCACGTGCAGCCCGACCAGTGCGGCGAGAATCGGATCGATCGAAGCTTCCCCGGTCAGCGCCGTCAGGGTGACGCCGGCGATGACGCCGAGCGAGGTCACAACGTCGGTCATCAGATGACGCGCGTCGGCCTCCAGCGCCGGCGACAGCAGGGAGTGGGCAAGGCGCAGCAGGAACAGGCCCCACAGCGCGTTGATCGCGGTGGCGGCGCCGTTGACGGCGAGTCCGCGCCATGGTGCGCCGAGCTCGGCGGGGTGCAGCCAGACCTCCCATGCATGGCGGAAGATCGACAGCGCGGCGACAACGATCAGCACGCCCTCGACCACGGCTGCGAAGAATTCCGCCTTGTCGTGGCCGTATGGGTGGTTGGCGTCGGCAGGTCTGGCGGCGAAGTGCAACGCCGCCAGCGCGACCGCGGAGGCGGCGACATTGACCGTGCTTTCCAGCGCGTCTGAGTACAGCGCAGCACTGCCGGTCAGCCACCAGGCGACAGCCTTGAGCGCGAGCACGACGAGGCCCACGGCGATGCTGGCGCTGGCGATGCGTTCTGCCTTTCCCACCTGTTGCCCAATCTGTTGCGGTTCGTCCGGTTGGCTGAAGCGTCTAGCAGAGGCTCCGGGAAAAATCAGCCGCCGGTTTTGCGACACTCAGATTTCATGCTCGCTTGCCGATTGTCGCTGATTCCCGATGACGCTAGAGTTTTTACCGACGTGGAAATAATGTCTCAGGGGGAAAAGAAATGATCGTGCAGGAGACGCCCAAAGGCGCTTGGCCGGTTGCCATGATGCTGTTCGCCTACATGCTGGTGAACTTTGCCGACAAGGCTGTGGTCGGTCTGGCTGCGGTGCCAATCATGACCGAGATGCAGCTCACGCCAAAACAGTTTGGCCTGCTCGGCTCGGCGTTCTTCCTGCTGTTTTCGATCTCCGGTGTGGTTGTCGGCTTTATCGCCAATCGCCGGCCGACGCGGCTGATCATCCTGCTGCTGGCGCTGTCCTGGGCGCTGGTGCAGTTCCCGATGATGTTCTCGGTCGGCTTCACCACGTTGCTGGCCTGCCGCGTGCTGCTCGGCGCGGGCGAGGGGCCGGGCGCCGCTGTCGCCACCCACGCCGTCTACAAATGGTTTCCCGACGAGCAGCGCACCATCCCAACCGCGCTGCTGTCGCAGGGTTCGGCCTTCGGCGTGATCATCGCGCTGCCGGCGCTGAACTGGGTCATCGTGCATTACTCCTGGCACCACGCGTTCGGCGTGCTCGGCGTCGTTGGGCTGATCTGGGCGGGCCTGTGGTCCGTCATCGGGCGCGAGGGGCCGCTGCGCGATCCACCGGCGCTAGCCAACACCGCCGATCGGGTGCCCTATTCGCAGCTGCTGCTCAGCCGGACCTTCATCGGCTCCGCCGTCGCCTGCTTCGGCGCCTACTGGTCGCTGTCGCTCGGCCTGACTTGGGCGACGCCGTTCATCATCAAGGGCCTGGGCTACTCGCAGAGCACGGCGGGCTGGCTGGCAACCCTGCCCTGGGTGATCGGGGCGATTACGGTGATCAGTTCCGGCGTCATCTCGCAGAGGTTGGTGGCGCGCGGCGTCAGCACGCGGCTGGCGCGCGGCGTGCTCGGCACCGTGCCGATGATCCTCGGCGGCTGCCTGCTGGTGGCGATGCCGTTCACCGGCGGCGGGGCGGCCGAGATCGCGCTGCTGATGCTCGGCACCGGGCTGTGCGGGCCGATCTACGTGGTCTGCGCGCCGATGCTGAGCGAGTTCACGCCGGTGGCGCAGCGCGGCGCGGTGATCGCGATCTTCGGCGCCATCTACACCCTGTCGGGCGTGCTGGCGCCGTTCGTCACCGGCAGCCTGATCGAAGGTGCCGCGACGGCGCTGGAGGGCTACCACACCGGGTTTCTGGTTGCCGCCGCGATGCAGATCGGCGGTGGCCTGGCCGGGTTGGCGCTGATGCGGCCGGGCGCTGACCGCACGCGCGTCATGCGGTTGCGGATGCATTCGACGCAGATGGCCCCGATGCCAGCGGCATGAAGCTCTACCCTCAGGCGGTCCAAAGAACGGGTGCAAATCAGGTGAAGCGCCACCGTTGGCGCGACTGTCAGGGAGCGTCGGCGCCGGAGTTTTGGCCTGGCTGGAGCCGGCGGGCTGAATGCATCGATGATACGTGATGCCAGTCGGCAAGCAGAAGTTCACGCAGCCGGCTGCGTAAGGAGGCGGGCAGGCGGTCATAACCGCTCCGCAGCCGGTGCTTGCGCGCCATCCAACCGACCGCGCGGCGGCTCCAGAACAGTCTTGTCCTGCCAGCGAGGGTCAGCGGCAGCAGGACGTCGATGACCGGCAGCGTGTCGTCGGCCCAAACCCGTTTGTAGGCCTCATCGCCGGGCAGGAAGTCGAACGTCGATAGTTTACTTTCCAGACACCATCGGATCACGCCCTCCATCAGCAGCCGGGAGGGTGACAATGCGGCGTATTCGGCGTCGTAGGCGAAGGCGTAGAAGACGAACCGGTTGTCATGGATAAAGCCGAAGCCGGCGGACGCTACACCTTGTTCGCCGTCGATGCAGCATAACAGCGCTCGACCCTCCGCCAGGGCCTCGTCAAGGATGGATTTGGAGAACAGCCGGTAGCCGTCGCTGTCGAATACCCCGACCTGCATCCCCCGCGCGGCGGCCCAGCGCAGCTTGTGGGTGAAGATCCAGTCCACCATCGGCCCGACTTCATCGATGGTCGCGACACGGAAGGCGAAGCCGCCGGCCAGCCGCCCGAGCCGGCGCCATTGCCGCTTCTGGTCGGCCACCATGCGGGCCGGCAGGTGCCTGGCATAGTCATCCCAGCATGCGAAGCGATCGAGACGGATGACCGGCGATTCGTCGATCCGCTTCAGGCCGCCAGAGTCAAGCGATGCGAAAACACTGCCCAGCGTGGAGGATGCGAGCATATCGCGCAGATCCAGGCAGGCCGGGCCGGGCAAGGCCCGCATCGTTGTCAGTGCGGCCGCGACCCAGACATCCGTCTGCGCGGCGTCCTCAACCAGAATATCGCGGTATTCGAATTTCTCTGACGACAGGAAGCGCAGATAGATGCCCTCCTGCATCAGAGGCAGGATCAGCACGATCCGAGCGTCGACGCGTCCGACCAGCAGGCGCAGCCGGCAGCCGCGGGGTGCCGCGACGCAGGTCCAGGCAAGCCATTGCCATGCAAACCGTCGCGACAGCGAATGGTCACGGGCCCGGCCGCACAGCTGCTGCCATTCAACGGCGAGTGCCTGGAAGCCGGCATCGGTGCGGATCCATTCGAACTCAATCGCCGCCAACGGATTTCCCTTGGGCAGAGCCGTGGCGCCACGGCAGCCGGGCATCGAAACGGCCGGCCTCATGCTTAAACTCACGGGTAATGCGTCGGTTGAGGACGTGGAACATCCGGCGCCCACGTCCGCAGGGCCGGAAACCCATGTGCAGATGGAGTTTCAGCGCAGCGGTATTATCAAGCGACACCAGCCGGATCAGCTCCGTGAAACCGGCCGCGGCGTAGCCTGTCCAGGCGTGCCACTGCAACATGGCGGCAATGCCAGTGTAACGATAGGGCGACGCCACCGCCAGGGAGAAGGTGTAGACCTGGTCCGCAGCGAAATGAAATTTCAAGCGCTTCGGGTCCTGGTCCGGGTGACGCGCGAACCAGCACGTCGCCGTGACCTGGCTGCCGTCAAACGCCGCGAAGCCCTCGAGGCCGGTGCGCAGATTATCGTGAAACGATGCGCGTTGCGGAATCAGCTCCGGATGCATTTTGTCGAGATCGGCGACGGTCAAGGGCCGAATGGCAAGCGCCGTTCGCCGACGCGATTGCGGTGCCCGCGCGGGGAGGTCGAGCGACAGCGCGATTTGCACGTCACAGCGGAACATCCACCGGCGGAAGGCACGGCCAGGCAGTGCCATGGCAGCACCGAACGACGACGGATAGACGGATGGCATGGATTGCTCCGTCAGGCCGAAGTTCAGATACCGTGACTACGTCGCAAACGTGACCTGGGGCCTGGCACTCAATCGCGTTTGTTTGATTTTCATGCCGTTACCCAATGAGTTCTGTGTAAAATTAAGCCAAGGCGTCTTCAAAGTCCTGGAGTGATGAAAATCTCCGGACCGCTGTCCCAATCCCTTTTTAAACTATCACATATCCAATGGAAATTACGTATCCGTTGTTAAAAGATGGTAACGCGCCGATGCCCGGGAACTGCATCACACGGAGAAATACTTGGCCTTCGGATTGAGCACCACGATCGCGCTGGTGGATTGTTCCGGGTGCAACTGCCACTCGTCGGATAAGGAAATGCCAAGCCGTTCGGCGCCAAGAAGTTGCAGGATGGCCGCCTGGTCCTCAAGTTTCGGGCAGGCGGGGTAGCCGAACGAGTAGCGGGAGCCGCGGTAGGATTGCGAGAGCATCTTTTCCATGTCGCGGTCGTCCTCGGCGGAGAAGCCGAGCTCGGCGCGAATGCGCTTGTGGGTGTATTCTGCCATCGCCTCGGCCATCTCGACCGACAGGCCGTGCAGGTAGAGATAGTCCTGGTAGCGGTTGTCCTCGAACCATAGCCGGGCCGTGTCGGACGCCTTCTGGCCGACGGTCACGACCTGGAGGCCGATCACGTCGCGCTCCTCGTCGTCGATGTCGCGGAAGAAGTCGGCGATGCATTCACCGTCGGCCTTGGGCTGACGCGGCAGGTTGAACCGGGTGAGCTCGGTGGTCCCGTCCTGGTCGAATAGGATCAGGTCATTACCCTGGCCGGCGGCCTTCCAGTAACCGTAGGCGGCCTGCGGACGAAGGATGTCCTCGGCGGCGCAGAGGTCCAACATGCGGCGCATGACCGGGCGGAGCTCCTGCTTGGCCCAGCCCAGGAAATCATCCAGGGCACGGCCCTGCTTTCTGAACCCCCACTGGAATTGATAGAGGCTGCGCTCGTTGACGAATGGGATCACGGCCTTGGCGGGAGCCTCGATGACGCGGGCACCCCAGAACGGTGGCGCGGCGACAGGGGTGTCGCGGGTCAGGCGGTGGCGGCGGGTGCGGACCTCGGCGACATCGACCGGGCGGAAGGCGGCGGCATCGGCCTGGCCGAGCGTGCGGGCTGTGTTGCGGGATTTGCCGACCCGCTTGGCCTGGGTGGCGGCGAGGTAGTCGTCAAAGCCGTTGCCGGTGACCTTGTCCATCAGATGCAGCCCGTCGAACGCGTCGCGGGCGAAGGCGACGCGGCCACAGCCGTAGGAGCGGACGCAATCATCCTCGACGTAGTTGCGGGTTAAGGCGGCACCACCGAGCAGGACCGGGATGTCGAGGTTCTGGCGCGACATTTCTTCGAGGTTCTCGCGCATGACGACGGTGGATTTGACCAGCAGCCCGGACATTCCGATGGCGTGGGCGCGATGTTTTTTCGCAGCGTCGATCATGTCGGCGAGTTTAACTTTTATCCCCAGGTTGACGACGCGGTAGCCGTTGTTGGTCAGAATGATGTCGACCAGGTTCTTGCCGATGTCGTGCACGTCACCCTTGACCGTGGCGAGCACGATTATACCTTTTTCCTGGCCCTCGACGCGCTCCATCAGCGGTTCGAGGTAGGCGACGGCGGCTTTCATGGTTTCGGCGCTTTGCAGCACGAACGGCAGCTGCATCTTGCCGGCGCCGAACAGTTCGCCGACCACCTTCATGCCGTCCAGCAGGACGTTGTTGACGATGTCTAGCGGTTCGTTGGTTTTCAGCGCCTCGTCGAGCTCGTCCGTCAGGCCCTTGCGGTCGCCGTCGATGATGCGGTCCTTCAGCCGGCCCTCGACCGTATCGGCTCGGGTCTTCTTGACCGCGTCCGCCAGTTTACGATCGGCGAAGATTTCGAGCAGCTTGTGGAGCGGGTCGTAGCCTTCGCGGCGGCGGTCGAAGATCAGGTCCTCGGCGACCTGAACCTCCTCGGCGGCGATCAGGTGCAGCGGGCGGATCTTGGATACGTGGACGATGGCGCCGGTCATGCCGGCGCGCACGGCGTGGTCGAGGAAGACCGAGTTCAGCACCGCGCGGGCGGCGGGGTTGAGGCCGAAGCTGATGTTGGACAGGCCGAGGATGATCTGGACGTCGGGAAACTTGTCGTGGATCATTTTTATTCCCTCCAGCGTCCATTGGCCGAGCTTGCGGTCGTCCTCGTTGCCGGTGGCGATGGTGAAGGTCAGCGGGTCGATCAACAGATCGGACTGCGCCAGGCCGTGCTTGTCGCAGGCGAATTCGACCAGCCTCGTCGCGATTTTCAGCTTGTCGTCGGCGGTCTTGGCCATGCCGACCTCGTCAATGGTCAGGGCGATGACCGCGGCGCCGAATTTCTTGGCGAGGACCAGCCGGTCGGTGGCGGCGTGCTCGCCATCCTCGAAATTGATCGAGTTGATGATCGGCTTGCCGCCGTGCAGCTTCAGCGCCGCTTCGAGGACGGGCGTTTCGGTGCTGTCGATGACGAGGGGGGAGTTCACCGAGGAGGTGAACCGGCGGATGACCTCGTTCATCTCGAACACCTCGTCGCGGCCGACGAAGGCGGTGCAGATGTCGAGCGAGTTGGAGCCTTCCGCGATCTGGTCGCGGCCAACCGAGACGCAGCCGTCCCAGTCGCCTTTCTCCTGCAGCTCGCGCCATTTCTTGGAGCCGTTGGCGTTGCAGCGCTCGCCGATGGCGAAGAAGGCGTTTTCCTGGCGGAGTGCCACCGGCTGGTAGAGCGAGGCGACGGAGGGAATCCAGACCGGGCTCCGCCGCACGGGGGTTGGGCGGAAGCCGCCGCGGCGGCGCAGCATGCCGTCGAGCGCCTGAATGTGCTCGATCGAGGTGCCGCAGCAGCCGCCGATCAGGTTGACGCCGTCCTCGGCGACAAAGCGCTCCATCCAGCTCGCCATCTCGGCGGCGCCGAGCGGATAGTGCGTGTTGCCGTCAACCAGTTCGGGCAGGCCGGCGTTGGGCTGGATGGAAATCAGACCGCGCCAGTTGGTGGCCAGCCAGCGCACGTGCTCGGCCATCTCCTGCGGACCGGTGGCGCAGTTGAGGCCGATCATCGGCACGTCGATCGCGTCAATCACCGTGGCCGCGGCGCCAATGTCGGGGCCGACGAGCAGGGTGCCGGTTGTTTCAACGGTAACCTGAACGAAGATCGGGGTGTTGGTGCCGGCCTCGGCGCGGGCGATCTTGGCACCGTTGACGGCGGCCTTTATCTGCAGTGTGTCCTGACAGGTCTCGATCAGGATGGCATCGACGCCACCGGCGATCAGGCCGCGGCATTGCAAGGCCAGGCCGGCTTCGAGCGGGTCGTAGGCGATGTTGCCGAGAGTCGGGAGTTTGGTGCCTGGGCCGACGCTGCCGAGCACCCAGCGCTGGCGGCTATCGGCAAAACTTTCCGCGGCCTCGCGGGCGAGTTCGGCGGACACCTTGTTGAGTTCAAAGGCGCGGTCTGCCAGATCGAATTCGGCGAGGGTGATCGGGGATGCGCCGAAGGTGTTGGTTTCGACCATGTCGGCGCCGGCCTCGAAATAGCCGCGATGGATGTCTCGCACCATGTCGGGGCGCGACAGGCTGAGGATGTCGGTGCAGTTTTCCTGGCCCCAGTAGTCTTTCTCGATGTCGAGGGTAAGGGCCTGGACGCGAGAGCCCATACCGCCGTCACACAGCAGGACATGTTCATGGAGCGCGTCGAGAAGGGATCGGGTCATGGTTGGGGTCCGGGTTCAGGCGTGCGCGTGGGCGACGGTTATTTTCGGGATAGGTTCCGCGGGGCGGCTGGCGGGCCAGATGCGTAAGTCGAGCGGCCCGGGGATGGTCAGGCTTGTGCCGGGATTGAGACCGGCGCCGACCAGCAGCCGGTGCATTGCGTCGTTGGAAAAGCCTGGCCAGCGGTGCGCCAGGCGTTCGGTGAGGTCGGTGCGGGTGTGGGCGGCGAGGTCGATGACCAGTAGCGTGCCGCCGGGGGCAAGGATGCGGGCGGCCTCGGCGAGCACGGTTTCGGGCGTTTCGGCGTAGTGCAGCACCATGTGGAGGAGGGCGATATCGTAGCCGGCGTCGGTCAGCGGCAGCCGGTACATGTCGGCCAGGCGCACGGCGCAGTGGGCGAGGTCGGGGCGGGACAGGCGGGAGCGGGCGAGGGCGAGCATCTGCTTGCTGGCGTCGATGCCGAGGCCCAGGCGGATGCGCGGCGCCAGGACCTCCAGCAGTCGGCCGGTACCGGTGCCGATGTCGAGTAGCTTTTCGACGTTGGACGGCAGGATCGAGAGCAGGGTTGCCTCGACGGCGGCGGCGGGGAGTTCGAGGGCGCGCATCTCGTCCCAGTCGGCGCCTTTGGCGCGAAAACTGTCGGAGGCGATGCGCGCGCGCTCGGCCAGCACGCGGGCGGCCTGGCGGCGGTCAGCTTCGAGAATCGGGTCGTCGTCGGGCAGCCGGGCGAGCAGGTCGCGCACGAGGGCACCCTGGGGACCGGCGGGGAGGGCGAACCAGACCTGGGCACCTTCGCGGCCGCGCTCCAGCAGCCCGGCGTCGCCAAGCAGTTTCAGATGGCGGGAGAGACGGGGTTGCGACTGACCAAGGATTTCGGTGAATTCCATGACGCAGAAGGCGCCACGCGCAGCCAAGGCGAGCAGGCGCAGGCGCGTCGGCTCGGCGGCGGCGCGGAGGGAAGCGAGCAGCTGGTCCATCAGATTGCAAATTACATAAATATATCCTTATGTCCAGCGTATGACGGTTTTTGTTGATGCGCGGATACCGGTGGTTGTTGGGTCGGCTGCGAGTGCCGCGGACGATGACGTGGTGCTGATTGAGGGGCGGGACTTTGTTTTTTCGCCCGTTGCCCATCCGGTCGGTTGTGCTTGCTGCGTGGCGCGCGGGCCGTTGGCAGAGGCGTTTTCCCGGCTTTTCCTTGCGCGGGTTCGCGGCGAGATTGCGTATTTTCGACGTGTGCTGGCGGTGACGACCACGGCGGATGGGCGAAAGGCGGTGCTTGACGCTCTGGCGGAGGACCCGATGGTGAGTGCGCGTTTTCGCCGGGGTTAGGCATAACCGATGTGGCTGCCCTAAGGCTTTACGAAGCTCACGTTACAGACCCTGGTCTCTATCCGG
>JAYTTA010000397.1:0-17983 GCA_043745345.1 Acetobacteraceae bacterium
CTCGTTCTGCCAATGGAACTGCATGCCAAGCCGGCGCAGCCATCCCGCCTCGCCCAATGCGTTCCACTCTGCCTCGCTGCAAAAAGTGGCGTGCACCGACGACAGCTTGAGCTGCCGGCAGGCCTGGATCAGCGCCGCCGCCATGCCATCGACCGCGATCCCACTGCCAGGCCGGATCAGCAGCCGCGGCCCCGGCACTGGGCTGAACGGCGAGGCAACCTGCAGCTTCGGGTAATAATCGCCCCCTGCCCGGTCGAACGCATTCGCCCAGCCATGATCAAACACATATTCGCCATAGCTGTGCGACTTCGCATACATCGGCGCTGCCGCCAGCAACACGCCATCGTTGTCACGCAACGCCGCATGCTGCGGCAGCCACCCGGTACGCGACCCGGCCGAGCCGCTATCCTCCATCGCACTGAGAAAAGCATGGCTGACGAACGGGTTCTCCTCGCCGGCACAGGCGTCCCACTCTTGCGGCGAGATATCCGAAATCTTCGGATGCAAGGTGAGTGTTAGAAGCGGTCCATCATCCGGCATCGCTTCAAGGTAGGATGCCGGGAGCTCAACGCAAATAGCTTAACGCCGCAGGCGAGAAGCATAAGGCTAGGCTCTGCTCCTGACCCCGCCCAGAAGCGCATCCCCCAAGTCAGCCAGGTCCAGGGGCGCTCCTCCTGGCGGGGTTTGGGGCAGAGCCCCATGATTTCTTACCTGCGGCGCCCAGTGTCAGTCGATCTCGAACAGGCCCTCGACCTCGACAGTGGCGTTCCCCGGTAACGAGGGCACGCCGATGGTGCTGCGCGCGTGGCGGCCTTGGTCGCCGAACACCGCGACGGCAAGGTCGGAGGCGCCGTTCATCACCTGGGCATGGGCGGTGAAATCGGCCGGGGCGGCGATGAAGCCGCCGAGCCGGACCACGCGGCGCACCCGGTCCAGGCTGTAGCAGGCGGATTTGACCTGGGCGAGCACGTTGATGAAGCAAAGCCGGGCGGCGTCCTGGCCGTCCTGGATCGACATGCCTTGGCTGATCTTGCCGGTGTAGACGATGCGGCCATCGATCACCGGGATCTGCCCGGACACCACCACAAGATTGCCGGTAACGACGAACGGCACGTAGTTGGCGAGCGGCGTAGCCGCCACCGGCAGGGTAATGCCGAGCTCGGCCAGTCGGGTCTCGATCGTTCCAGCCATGTTCAGGAGGCTTGGCGGGTGACGACGCGGAAGGCGCGGCGGCGGGCCTGCGCGCTGGCCGGCAGGTCGAGCGGCAGCAAAGGCGCCTCCGGCTCGGGGTTCGCGGCCTCGGGAATATCGTGGCCGAGATAGCTGGCGGCGAGGTTGCGGAACGCATAGTCCAGCATCGAGGTCGCGGCGGTGACGGCGGGATCGCCCTCGACGGTGCCGGCGGGGCCGAACCGGGTGAAGGTGAAGGCCTCGACGAAGGCGGCGAGCGGTACGCCGTGCTGCAGGCCAAGCGTGACGGCGACGGCGAAATTATCCATCAAACCCCGAAAGGCGGCACTTTCCCGCGGCAGGCTCAGCAGGATCTCGCCGAGTTTTCCGTCAGCGTATTCGCCAGTGCGAAGATAGATGCGGTGGCCGCCGACGGTCGCCTTCTGGGTGTAGCCGGCGCGCCGGGCCGGCAGTTCACGGCGCGCCGGGGCCCGCGGTAGGGCTTCGGCCAGGTGCGGCCGAAACTCCTCAAGCTGCATGAAAGACGACACCGCATCGTGCATGGCGGCGTGGCGCTCAGCGGTCGCCGGCGACAGCAGGGTGTCGCCGCGCAGCACGGCGGCCAACGCCACTTCGGCCGACAGGCCCCGGGCGGCCAGGAACGCTCGGCTGGCGCGGCTGAGTTCGCCGGCCTCGTTCAACGGCGAGAATGCCGGCGCGATGCCCACCGTCTCGATACCGAGCAGCGCCTCGACCGGCCCTGCCGCGACGATGGATGCGAGCGACTCGTGGCGCACGCCGGCAATGGCGGCAGCGGCCCGCGCCGCGTCAGCCACGGCCCGGGTCAGGTTTTCCAGCACGCATGGCGGCGCGATCGGCACCAGACCGCGAGGATACCGGGCACCGGCGGATACAATCAGGCCAGCGGACGCGATCTCCGCCCGATGGCGCAGCAAAGCGGCAATATTGACGCCGACGGCCAGCGCCTCCGGCGCGCCGTAGGCAATGCCGAGTGCGGCCAGCAATCCGGCGAGGTCGGACACACCGAGTGCCAGCCGCGACGCTTTGGGTGCGGCCAGGGTCAGCGCGATCACCGCAGTCTCGACGGCGTTTCCGAAAGCCTCGGCATCGAAGCCGATGGCCGGATCATGAAACGCGGCAAGATTGAAAACGAAGCCCGGCGCCTGGTCGAGGCCATACCAAAGCGCCTCGCAGGGCGCCGCTTGCCGGTGCAGCAGCAGCGCATGGAGGCGATTGGCCAGGCCTGGCCCTGATGTTGCGGCGATCGGCGCGATCCAGAACCCGGCGGTGTCAATGACATCGACATCTCGAAGGCGTCCGATGCGTACCGGCAATGTCTGCGCATCGCGGCCGGCAGCGAGTGCTGCGATCCCGGCCGCCGCGGCATCGTCCCACCCGGCGGGAAGCCGGACCCGGCGTGGCAGCGCGTCCGGATCAGGCGCCGCCTCGACCCATCGCATCCGCACGCCATGCCAGATTTTGCTTTTCGCCATACCAAGATGCTAAGCCGGATGCGCCCGTGTTGAAAGCCTATTTTGCGGTCTATCCTCTAGCAGACCACAAAATGCTGTGTCTGCGAGGATTTTCTGCCCTGAGGTGGACCGCAGGCGGCAGTGTTCGTATATGTCTGTGATGAACATCGGCACGCGCATCTTCACATGGCTTCATGGCCGCCGCGTCGGCACCGACGCGGCCGGCAACATCTACTACACCGAGCGCCGTCCCATGGGTCGCATCCGCCCACGCCGGTGGGTCGCATACATCGGAGCGGCCGAGGCAAGCTCCGTCCCTGCCGAATGGCATGCCTGGCTGCACCATACCACTGCCGACCCGCTGCCCGACGTCGGCCGAAAGCCTTGGCAACAGGTTCACCACGCCAACGCCACCGGCACGCCGTTCGGCTACCGGCCACCGGGCCACGACTACAAGGGCGGCCATCGTGCCCACGCCACCGGCGACTACGAGTCCTGGACCCCCGGTTCCTGAGCCGCCGGCATGGCTTCCTCGACGATCGCCCGGCGTAGCGCCGCCGAACTGCTGACCGGAGTGGCGGTGCTGCTGATCGCCGCCGCCTTTTTATTCTATGCCGTGATCCATTCCGGCCGTAGCAGCGCTTCCGGATATCCGCTGATTGCCAAATTCGATCGCATCGACGGGCTGCTGGTCGGATCGGACGTGCGCCTGGCCGGGGTCAAGGTCGGCAGCGTCAGCGACGCCCGGATCGATCCGAAAACCTACCTCGCGGTGGTCACGCTGAATTTGCAGAACAACATCGAGTTGCCCAAGGACAGCAGCGCCGAGATCACCAGCGACGGGCTGCTCGGCGGCAAATTTCTATCCCTGACGCCAGGTGGCGACAACACGATGCTGAAGGCGGGGCAGACGATCACCATCACCCAATCCTCGGTCAGCCTGGAGCAGTTGCTCGGCAAGTTCATTTTTAGCGTCACCAGCCTCGCCGGCCCGCCCAAGGGCGATGCGGCAGGCGCCCCAAAGCCAGATGCCGCCCCGAAATGAGGTTTTTCGCCGGCAGTCTCGTCGCCGTCGCAATGGTGTTTCAGGCTGCCGCACAGCCGGCACCTCCGGGCAGCTCCACGGCGCCCTGGCTGGCGCGCAAGTCGGCCGAGCTGCAGGTGCTGGATAAGGTCAACGCGCGCCACAGCGTGCTGACGGTCGCGGTCGGCGGCCAAGCGAAATACGGCGCACTGACGATCGGCGTCGCCAGCTGCGTGGTGCGCCCGCCCACCCAGCCGGCGGAGGCCGCGGCCTTCCTCACCGTCACCGACGCCAACAATGAGGGCGTCGCCTTCAAGGGCTGGATGGTCGCCGGCCAACCGGCGCTGTCGATGCTGCAACACCCGGTGTTCGACGTCCGGGTGGTCGGCTGCACACCGTGAGCCACGACCCAGTGCCGCCGATGGCACGCAGCGCGCTGCTGCTCGATATGGACGGAACCCTGCTCGATATCGCTCCGACCCCCGGCAGTGTGGTGGTCCCGCCTTACCTGCTCAACAGCCTGCGCGTGCTGACGCGGACGCTGGGTGGCGCGCTGGCGGTGGTCAGCGGCCGGCCGGTAGCGCAGATCGACTCGCTGCTTCAAAGCATCCCGTACGCGGCTTCCGGCGAGCACGGCGGCGCGCTGCGCTTCGGCCACGGCGCCGCGTTGCAGCGTGGCGCCCTGCCCGAGCCGCCGGCGCAGTGGCTCACCACCGCGGCGGCATGGGTCGGCTGCCATCCCGGCACGTTGCTCGAATTCAAGGCGCGCGGCTTCGTTGTGCATTTCCGCGCCGTGCCAGAGCTCGGCGCGGCCGCCGAGGCGATGCTGGCGGCGATGATCGCAGACGATAGAAAATTCGCGCTGATGCCGGCGCGAAAGGCCTGGGAAGTTCGGCCCGCCGGCGCCGACAAGGGTACCGCCGTCGCCGCGTTGATGGCGCGCGCGCCATTCGCCGGCCGGCTGCCGATCTTTATCGGCGACGACGTAACCGACGAGGACGGCTTCGCGGCAGCCACCGCGCAGGGCGGCACCGGGCTGCTGGTAGCGCCCGCGTTCGGCGATCCCCAGGGCGTTCGCGATTGGCTCGCCGCCAGCGCCGCCGCAGGGGAATGGGCGCCGATCCGCTGAGAACCCTTACGCCGAGGATCGTCGCGCTGTTCAGCCTGGCCGCCGCCGGCCTGGCACTCGGCCTGGCACTCGGCTCGGAATACTGGGGCGGCCTGGTGCCCTGCGCGCTGTGCCTGTGGGAGCGTGTGCCCTACCGGATCGCGATCGGCCTCGCCGCCCTGGCGCTGCTGTGGCCGTCGCGCATCGTGCTCGCTTTGGTCGCCGCGACGATGCTCGGGGCTGCCGGGCTGGGTGCGGTGCATGTCGGCGTCGAGCAAGGCTTCTGGCCCAGCCCGCTACCCGAATGCGCCGCCCGCATCACTTCCGTGGGCTCCATCGCCGACCGGATGGCAGCTATGCCGGCCCGCCCCGCCAAACCGTGCGACGAGCCGAACTTCCTGATCCCGCTCGTGCCGGTCTCGATGGCCACGATGAATTTGCTTTTCGCGCTGGCGTTCGCGGGCGGGCTCGCCATGTATCTGCTACAACCACGAAGGCCACCAACATGAGCGCTACCACGATGGATGGACTGCCCGGCAGCCAAACGCCGGACGAAGCCGTTGAACGCATGATCCGGGTCGACCACGCCGGCGAATACGGCGCCACCCGCATCTATGCCGGCCAACTCGCCGTGCTCGGCCGCGGCGACAAGGGCGACATCTTGCGCCACATGCTGGACCAGGAAAAGGTTCACCTGAAAACTTTCTCCGGACTGGTTTCCAGCCGCCGCGTGCGGCCGACGCTGCTGCTGCCGCTGTGGAACTTGGCCGGCTTCGCCCTCGGCGCTGCCACCGCGATGATGGGCGTAAAAGCCGCCATGGCGTGCACGGTCGCAGTCGAGGAGGCGATCGACGAGCACTACACGGACCAGCTCAACAGCCTCGGCGAAACCGAGCCGGAGTTGCGCGGCACCATCGAGACGTTCCGCGCCGAAGAGCTGGAGCATCGCGA
Organism: Acetobacteraceae bacterium; assembly: GCA_043745345.1. Taxonomy (GTDB): domain Bacteria; phylum Pseudomonadota; class Alphaproteobacteria; order Acetobacterales; family Acetobacteraceae; genus PALSA-911. Next base: position 5,747 of record JAYTTA010000397.1, read on the forward strand.
TATCGGATTGGAGAACAACGCCGAGCAGGCGATCGGCTACCGCTTGATGTCGGTGGTGATCAAGGCCGGGTGCCGGGTGGCGATCAAGGTCAGCGAGCGAGTCTAGACCTCGGTTGCTAAATCCATCGACATAAGCCTATGTTTATGTGTCGATGGTCCCGCGCGAGCGGATTAAAAGGGAATGCCGTGCGCCCCGGCCGGATCCAGCATCCGGGGGTAAGTCGGCAGCTGCCCCCGCAACTGTCAGCGGCAAGTCGCTGATCCGTCCGCTCCTCAGGGGAGCGGGTCACTGAACTTTGCACGGTTCGGGAAGACAGGGTCCGCGACGCTGAGCCGTGAGCCAGGAGACCTGCCGTCGTCGCGCCAACCTATGCTGCCGGGCGGGGTGCACCGGGGGCTGGAGACAGATTATGCCCATCACCTTCAACGCGATCCACTGTTCCGGGTTGCTCTCATGACGATCGCCGGTAACCTCGGCTTCCCGCGTATCGGACACCGGCGCGAGCTGAAAGCAGCCCTGGAAAAATTCTGGGCCGGCGAGCTCGACGAAGCCGGATTGGAGGCGGCCGCCGCCGCGCTACGGGTCGGGCACTGGAAGCTCCAGGTCGGCCACGGCATCAGCCATGTGCCCTCCGGCGAGTTCTCTCTATACGACCACGTGCTGGATACCGCCTGCATGCTGGGCGCGATCCCGCCGGGTTATGGCTGGTCTGACGGGCCGGTATCTCTGCCGACCTATTTCGCGCTTGCCCGCGGCTCGCGCGGCACCCCAGTGGAACAGGCCGCCGGCATCGCAGCCGGGCTGCCGGCGATGGAAATGACCAAGTGGTTCGATACAAACTACCACTATCTGGTGCCGCGGCTGGCCGGTGGCCAACGCTTCCGCCTCACCTCGAACCGCCCGCTCGCCCAGTTCCGCGAGGCGATGGCGCTTCCTGTGCGCACCCGCCCTGTGCTGCTCGGGCCGGTCAGCTTCCTCCTGCTGTCGAAGATGACCGACGGGTCTGACCCGCTCGACCTGCTCGCTGCCCTGTTGCCGGTCTATGCCGAAATCCTGCAGCAACTGGCTGAGGCTGGTGCCAGTTGGGTGCAGATCGATGAGCCGGTGCTGGCGCTCGACCTTACCGACAAGGCGAAGCTGGCGCTCGAGCTCGCCTATGGCGTGCTCGCGAAGAAGCCCACGCCCGACATCCTGCTCGCCAGCTATTTCGGCCCCTTCGGCGGCAACCTTGCGACCGCAGCGCGCCTGCCGGTGGCCGGACTGCATATCGACGCTGTCCGCGGCGGTGCCGAGCTGGACGGACTGATTGCCGAGTTGCCCGCGGAACGATGGCTGTCGCTCGGTATCGTGGACGGACGGAATATCTGGCGCACCGATCTGCGCGCCGCGCTCGGCACACTGCAGCATGTCGCTTCCATCCGCGGCAAGCAGCGCCTGATAGTGGCGCCGTCCTGTAGCCTGCTCCACGTGCCGGTCGATCTCGCGCTTGAGACAAGACTGGACCCCGATATCAAGAGCTGGCTGGCCTTCGCCGTGCAGAAGCTGGAAGAAGTGGCGGTCCTCGCCCGCGGCCTGGATGAAGGCGAGCCCGCGATCGCCACCCAGCTGGCGGCCAGCGACGCCGCCCTGCGATCCCGCCGCGACAGCGCGCGCGTCCACCGGGTCGAAATCGCCGAGCGCCTGGCCGGGATCACCACCGCCATGGAACGGCGCGCGACCGCCTACCCCCAGCGGCGAACCGCCCAGCAGGCCAGGCTTGGCCTGCCGCTGTTCCCGACCACGACCATCGGCTCGTTCCCGCAGACCCCGGAAGTGCGCCGCGCCCGGGCAGGACTGGCTCGAAAGGAAACGACCGCGGCCGACTACGATGCTATCGTCGAAGGCTGGATCGACGATGCGGTGCGCTGGCAGGAGGAAATCGGCCTCGACGTGCTGGTGCACGGCGAATTCGAGCGCAACGACATGGTCAAGTATTTTGCCGAGCAGCTCAGCGGCTACGCCTTCACTCAGCATGGCTGGGTGCAGTCCTATGGCAGCCGGTACGTGGCGCCGCCCATAATCTGGGGTGACGTGTCGCGTCCGGCGCCGATGACGGTGCGGTGGTCGGCTTACGCGCAGTCGCGCACCCGGCTGCCGATGAAGGGCATGCTGACCGGACCAGTGACGATGCTGCAATGGTCGTTCGTGCGCGACGACGTCGCGCGCGACCAAGTCTGCCGCCAGATCGCGTTGGCAATCCGCGATGAGGTGACGGACCTGGAGGCGGCCGGCATTCCGGTCATCCAGGTCGACGAACCGGCGTTCCGCGAGGGCCTGCCGCTGCGCCACGCCGATTGGGCAGAATACCTCGGCTGGGCGGTCGCCTGCTTCCGCCTATCGACCAGTTCGGTGGCCGACGCCACCAGTATCCACACCCACATGTGCTACTCGGAGTTCAACGACATCATGCCCGCGATCGCGGACATGGACGCGGATGCGATCTCGATCGAGACGACGCGCAGCCGGATGGAGCTGCTCGACGCCTTCGTGCCCCGGCCCGATGGCGGCATGGCCGGATACCCGGCGGAAATCGGGCCGGGCGTGTGGGACATCCACAGCCCGCGCGTGCCCGACGCTGCCGAGATGGCCGAACTGCTGGGCTTGGCGCGGCAGCGGCTGGAAGACTGGCAGATCTGGGTCAACCCGGATTGCGGCCTGAAAACCCGCAAGTGGGAAGAAGTCCGCCCGGCGCTGGAAAGCTTGGTTGCGGCGGCAAAACAGATGCGCCAGCAGGCGTAGGCCAAAGGCGAGCCCCCGGAACCCGTCCCTCAAGGGGGCGGGGTCCGGGGCGTAGCGGGCAAGGTTTCGACTGGTCGCCTTCGGGCAGTGGGAATGCCCGCGGAGCGTGGCCCCGGCTTTCTTCCTGTCTATGGCGTTCAGCGAAACGCAAGGCCTTTGAACGCCCCCGAACTGCGCCACTCATCGATGTATTTGAAATACGCGGCTGCTCCAGATGGATAACCGACGTTCAACCGTGCCGCCAAACCCGGTGCCTGCCCCTCGTTGTTGTAGTAGCCGGGCGTGCAATCGGGTCCGCCCGTCATCCGGCCGGCACTTGTCAGCAGCAGTTCGACCCATTCGTCCTGAGCCTCCTGCGTCACGTCGACCTGAGTATGGCCGTGATCGCGCGCGCGTTTAACGACCGCGGCGATGCTCCTTGCGGCGTCGGTCAGGTTGTGCGGCACGTTGGAGATCAGGTTGGCGCCCTGCGCCGGCTGCACGAAGAACGCATTCGGAAAGCCATGCACATGAACGCCGTGCCGGCTGCGCATGCCCTCGCCCCAGGCCTTTGAGAGCGTGAGCCCGTCACGCCCAGTCAGCTCGAACCCAGCGCGACGTTTATATTCTGTGCCGACCTCGAAGCCCGAGGCGTAAAGGATGCAATCGACCTCATATTCGACGCCGCCGACGACGAAGCCGGTCTCGATGATGCGCTCGACGCCGCGGCCATCGGTGTCGATCAGCCGCGTGCCGGGGTTGTTGAACGCCTGCAGGTAGGCATCGTGAAAGCACGGCCGCTTGCAAAGCTGGCGATACCAGGCTTTCAGCTTCTGGGCCGTCTCGCGATCCTCGACGACGACGTCCACGCGGGCGCGGATTTCCTCCATCTTCTCGAAATCGGCGTCCTCGAAGGCGGCCAGCATCTTCTGCACCGTCCTGTCCTGGCGTGGCAGCTCCTGCACCTTGCTTCGGATGCGGCGGGAAAGGTCGGTCCAGCCGTCCTGGACCAGGTCCTCCTCGGCGGTGCCGCCTGATTGATTCGCGGTGAAATTCTCCAGCCAGCGCTGCTGCCAGCCCGGCGTCGCGATGACGGAAAACCAGTCGGAATCGATGGCGGCGTTGGCGCGCACGTCGACCGAGGACGGCGTGCGCTGTACCACGTAAAGTTCGCGGCAGGCGCGCGCGAGGTGCGGCACCGCCTGCACCGACGTGGCCCCGGTGCCGATGATCGCTACCCGCTTGTCGGCGAGCTTGCCCATCGGCGCGCCGTTGGGATCGCCGCCGGTATAGCCGTAATCCCATCGGCTGGTATGAAACGAATGGCCCTTGAACGACTGTATCCCCGGAATGCCGGGGAGTTTCGGCACGTGCAGCGGACCGGTTCCAAGCCCTATGAAGCTGGCGGTGAACCGGTCGCCGCGGTTGGTCCGGATCATCCACCGGGACCCATCTTCGTCCCAGCTCAAATCCTCGACCTCGGTATGGAACAGGGCGTTGTCGTAAAGCCCGTATTGCCGGCCGATGCGGTGGCACTGCGCCAGGATTTCCGGCGCGTGCGCGTATTTCTCGGTCGGCCGGTGCCCAGTTTCCTCAAGCAGCGGCATGTAGATCATCGACGCCGTGTCGCACTGCGCGCCCGGGTACCTGTTCCAATACCAGGTGCCACCGAAATCGCCACCCTTCTCGATAATGCGCACGTCGCTTATGCCGGCCTCGACCAGACGGGCGCCGGTGACCAGCCCAGCGAAACCGCCGCCGACGAAGGCGAAAGTGACGTGGTCGGTCTTTGGCTCGCGCTCGACCCGGGGCGTGTAGGGGTCTTCCAGGTAGTGCGCCAGCTGGCCTTCCAGCCGCACATACTGCGCGTTGCCATCAGGGCGCAGTCGCTTGTTGCGCTCCTCGCGGTATTTGGCCTGCAGCGCCTGCTTGTCGATCACGATCATCGCCTCGTTAATAAGTTCAAAAGACCAAAGCTCTGGCCTGGACTCGCCCCTCGTTCGGGCGCCCCTCGCTCAGGCATGGGGCGGGGAAGCACCTCGGAGGCGTCTGACTTAAGTAACGGATCACACGGGTTCGGCAAGGTGGTTGCGACCGTCTGAGCCGGTCACCCGCAAGCCACGTCAGCGCGCGCTCAGCTGTTCGGATCTCGGGTAGGGTTCTGACGATGAACGGCTGTTCGAGCTCTATCTCGTGGCGCCACGTCATGCCACCATGCCGTTTCGGTAAAATAACTAAGTTCCCTGCCGCAAGGCAGAATGACTAAATCCCCTGCCGCAAGATGGAAAGAAACGATGGTCTCCAACAGATCCATAGCTCTGACAGTCGCCATGAGCCTGACGCTTCTGGCAGTGCCCGGCGCGAAGGCCGAGCCGACCCAGGCCGCGAGGATCCAGGGGATCCTGGAAACATGGCTTTCGGAACGCGGACCGGCCGAAGGGATATCCGGAGTTGCCGCCTATGTCAGCTTCGGCGATCCTGGTCCGGCAATCGAGGCGTTCGCCGGAAAGATCGGGGTCGCGTCTCAGGATCCGCCGGTCCGCCAGGACACGCTTTTCCAGATGGGCAGCACGTCCAAGTCATTCACCGCCGCGCTGATCCTCCGGCTGGAGGCCGCCGGCAAGCTTTCGATCGACGACACGATCGGCAGATGGCTGCCGCAATATCCGGCCTGGCGGGATGTGAGTATCCGGCGCCTGCTCAACATGACCAGCGGCATACCGAACTACTCCGAAACCGAAACCATCTCGCGCGCATGGGTAAGTGACCCCGGCCGCGACTTCACCGCGGAGGAGTTGGTCAGGATCGCTTATCCAACCGGCGTCGATGACCTGCCGGCGACCACCGGTTATCACTACTCGAACACCAACTACGTCCTGGCCGGCATGATCGCCGCCAAGGTCACCGGCCGATCGTATCGCGATCTCGTGCATGAGGAGGTGATTGCGGCCTTTGGACTGGATAGCACGTTCTACGAGAACGGAGCCTATCCCGCCGCCGTGACCGATCGCCTGGCACACGGCTACTTCAACAATCCGGCCTGCACCGATTACCAACCGAATTGCAAGCAATCCTGGAATCTGCCGCTGATGGGCCGGGATGTGCGCACCTCGAGCACTTCCTGGGCACAGGCAGCGGGTGGCGCGATTGCAAGCGCACGGGACGTCAGCCGGTGGATACGTGCCGTGTTCGGGGGGCATGTGGTGCCGCCCCGGCAGCAGGCGGAGTGGAAGGCGCTGGTCTCCACTAAAACCGGCGAGCCGATCGCGGATGTGTCGGCCGAGGATCCGAAAGGATTTTCGCTGGGCCTAGGCAAGGCAATCCTGGGACCGGCCGGGCCACAGTGGTACTACCAGGGCGAGACGCTCGGCTTCCGGACGCTCTATGTCTGGTTCGAGAAGGAAAACCTGGTGATCACGCTGCAGACCAATTCCCAGCCGGCGGCGAGTGCCGACAAGCTCAATGAAGCGCTGTCGTCGATCTATCAGGTCGTAAAGGGCAAGTCCGAGTAGCGAGAGCCGCGGCGGCGCCTGCCTCACTTCAGACCGCGCGCCTCGGCCAGGGCGGCTGAACTGCACGGTCGGTCAGGGTGTGTCGCCGGAACGCTCAATCGATGGCATCACCGACGGCATGGACAGGCGCGCCGATCGGCTTGCCGACCACGGGAACAACCTCGATCACGTCGCCCGCGGCCCGGAACGGCAGCGCGACCAGGCCGCAGCCGCCAAGGCCCAGCAGAAGCGCCAGCAGCGTCCACCGCATCATCCAAGAGTTTCCTGAACGGCGGGCGGCAGCTTTGTTAGTCATGCGCGGTCTCCCTGGGTCAGCGTGCCGACGGTCGGCGGTATTGCCGGTTGGTTATAAGCCTCCTCGTGTACAATGGGTTCACGGGTCCGCGACCTTGCGGTCCACGCGTGCCGGGGCGGCGTGGTCACGCGGCGGGATGACTTCCGGCTTGGCGGTCGGTTTCGCCGCGTGATCCGGCGCCTTGCACCCGGTTCTGGTATGGCTCGTCGGCTTCCCGCCGAAGGCGCACGGGATGTCGTCCTGAAAGAAATGCGGGATGTCGCTTTGAAGGGTCTTGCGTGCATCGTCGAAGAAGTCGGCTCGTACCGGCATCGTGATCAGCAACACCGCGCTGCCAAGGACAAAACCAAGCAACCGGTTCATCGTAACCCTTGTCGCCCTCAAATGCGGTTCCCCGATGAACAAACCGAGACTTGGCGTGGACCAACGGAGCCACCCGCGATTCGACTGCGGACCGCGGTAACCATATCATCCTTCCACACTCGCCAATAGACCACGGCCGGCCGGAGAAGAACCATGCAGGACGATGATCTACGCGCCTCCAACAACATCGAGGATCGGCGCAGGTCGGGCGGCGTTGTCAAGGGCGGCCTCGGCATCGGCGCCATCGTCGTGCTCAGCCTGATCGGCTGGGCCACCGGCATCGACCCCCGGCTGTTGATCAGCGGGGCGGAGATGGTGACCAACCAGACCAGCCAGTCGGCCCCTCAATCGGCTGCCGGGCCGCAGGGCGCCCCGCGCGACGCGATCGGCGGCTTCGTCGCCAAGGTTCTCGGCGAGACCGAAGATGTCTGGTCGCAGGTCCTGCCCGCGCAGGCCAACCGGCAATATGAGAAACCGGTGCTGGTGCTGTACTCGGGCGTCACCGCATCGGGCTGCGGCACCGCCCAATCCGCCATGGGCCCGTTCTACTGCCCGCTCGACCGCAAGCTGTATCTCGACACCTCGTTCTTCCAGGACATGCGGCAGCGCTTCGGCGGCGGCGGGGAGTTCGCCTACGCCTACGTCATCGCCCACGAGGTCGGGCACCACGTGCAGAACCTGATTGGGCTGCTGCCTAAGGTGCAAAGGGCCGAGAAGCAGGCCGATCAGCGCACCGCCAACGCGCTTTCGGTGCAGACCGAGTTGATGGCCGACTGCTTGGCCGGCGTTTGGGCTTTCCACATGAACCAGCGGCACCAGAACATCGACGACAACGACGTGAAGCAGGCTGTCACCGCCGCATCGGCGATCGGCGACGACCGCCTGGCCCAGCAAGCGGGCCGCGGCGCCGTTGTGCCCGACAGCTTCACCCACGGCTCCTCGGCGCAGCGCGTGCAATGGCTGACGACCGGCCTGCGCACCGGGCAGGTGCAGGCCTGCAACACCTTTCAGAAGTAACGGACAGCATCCCGGCTGGCGGAATTCTCCCTGAGTGCCATATGACGTCGATGCCCTTCCTGCTCGTTCTGTTCGTCTGCGTGACCACCGCCACTACGGCGTTCAGCCTATGGCTGCGGCTTCGCCAGTCCGCCTTCGTGGCAACCCATCGCGACGCGGTACCGGCAGCCTTCACCGATGCCGTCAGCCTGACCGATCACCAGCGCGCCGCCGACTACGAACAGGCCCGGCTGCGTCTGGGAATGGTTGCATCTGTATTCGGCGCCGTCGTCGCATTGGCCTGGGCCAGCTTCGGCTACGATTCGCTTTACGGCGGGGTCGCGGGTGTGATTTCCCCCAGCCTGTCCCGCAGTGTTGTTTTCCTTATCGGCGTCGGTGCGATTTCGTCGCTGCTGGACATCCCGTTCGCCATCCTGCGGACCTTCGGCATCGAGCAGCGGTTCGGTTTCAACCGCACCACGTCCGCCGGCTTCGCGCGCGACCGGCTGAAAAGCGCTGTCCTATCCGCTATCCTCGGCGTGCCGCTGCTCTACGGGCTGCTGTGGCTGATGCGCCAGGACGGTTTCTGGTGGGTCTGGGCCTGGCTCGGCATGATGCTGCTCATGCTGGCAATGATGGTGGCCTACCCGCGCTGGATCGCCCCGCTGTTCAACCGGTTCACCCCCCTGGAAGGCCCGTTGCGGACGCGGATAGAAAGCCTAATGGCCCGGTGCGGCTTCGAGGCCTCTGGCCTGTTCGTGATGGACGCCTCTCGCCGGTCGGCCCATGGCAATGCCTATTTCTCCGGGTTCGGGCGCAGCAAGCGCATCGTGCTGTTCGACACCCTGATCGCCGGCAACGGCGAGGCCGAGTTGGAAGCAGTGCTGGCGCATGAGCTTGGCCACTTCAAGCTCAACCACATCCGAACCGGGCTGCTGCAGACCGCGACCCTGCTGTTCCTGGCCTTCGGGGCAATCGGCTGGCTGACCCAGCAGCCATGGCTGCTGTCCGGCTTCGGCATTAGCCACGCCGACGACGCTCTGGCACTGATAGTCTGCGTGCTGGTGGTAGAGATGGCCGGGCCGATCGCCGGCATCGCCGGCAACTGGATCAGCCGCCGGCACGAGTATCAGGCCGACGATTTCGCGCGCAGGATGGTCGGCGCCGAGCCGATGGTTTCCGCACTGATCCGGCTGTCGCGCGACAACGCCAGCACGCTCACCACTGATCCGTTTTACGCCCTGGTCAACTTCAGCCACCCCCCAGTGCCGCTGCGCGTGCAGCGACTGCTGGATAGCGACGCCGTGTTGGCTGTTTAACCGGCCAAGAACGAAGCGACCAACGGGTTCGTCATCAGCACGGAAACCTGCTCGTCGGTCGGCAGTTGCGGACGATCGCGCTCGTGGTTGACCACGCACAGGAAACCCAGCGGCTCGCCGGCGGTGGCGCGGAATTGGTGCCACACCCAGCCCGGTATGCTGATCAGGTCGTGCGGCGCCACGTCGCGGACCTCGTCGCCGAGCAGGCATTTGCCATACCCGCGCAGGATCATCACCGCATGCACATGCTCATGCCGCTCCAAGGTCGAATGGCCGCCCGCATCCACTTCGAAATAGCGTAGCTCGCAACCCAGCGCCGCATCGGCGAACAGGGTCTGGCGGGAGATCGCCTTGAACGGCGCCGAGCCCTCGTCCTTATAGGGCGAGTGCGCCACGCCATCCCAGCGGAAACCGGGTTTCGCCGAACGGAGTTTCGCTTCGGCCTTGGCGTCGATGTCCATCTTGCTACCCGTATGCGTGACGAGCCACGGCTTCGGTAAAGGCAGCCGTCTCGTGCGTAAGGTTTTCGCGGGCCAGCAGAAGCGCCCCGCCGACTAGCAACATCGTCTCAGGACCATAGAAGTCAAGTTTCTCGGGCACCCGCGCCAGGGTCATACCCCCCGCCGGCACTGGGATGGCGCCCAGCCGCCGGGTATTGCCGGCCAGATCACGGCAGGTTCCCCGCGAAAATCCGAACCGCCCGCCGAACGTCGGAAACACCACCGCGTCGGCGCCGATAAGGGGAAAGATCTTGCCGAACAGAAGCTCCGGCGCGATCCGCGCGGCACCGCCCAGGCTCGGATGGGCAAAGATAGAAAAATCCAGGTTCGACGCCGCCAGTGCCTGGATGTTGGACACGCCGGAAATCATCGGCGCCACCATTACCGCGTCGATCCCGGCCTCGCGCGCTATCGCGACCTGGACGCGAAGCTGGTCAAGGTCGCCGGACAGGCTCGGCACATACCGCGTCCGATGCCCCGATTGCCCGCAGGCCTTCCTCACCGCGGCGGCGCAGGCAACGACCCGGGCGGCGAACGGGCTGTAGGCCTGGTCCGCCAACCCGTGATCGTCCTTGATGTAGTCCACCCCACCTAGCGCCAGCCGGTGGGCCAAACCCGCCAAGGCTTCCGGCGCCAACCCCTGCGGCTTCAACGCGGCACAGGTCAGCGCCCGGCCGCCCGCACCCACCCTGGCCCGCAACCCGGCAATCCCGTGACGAGGACCACCGAACCTGGCCAAAAACCCGGGGGCAAACTCGACATCCGCGACAACCACATCCGCCAGCAACGACGCGTTGCCGAACATCATGTTGAGCAGCTGCCCGGCATCGCCGCTGCCGTCCGCACGCAGCATCGTCGCCGCCGCCAAGCCGATCCTCACCTCGAACCAGCCATCACCAATGTCGCAAATGCCCTCGACGGAGCCTACGATTCCCTCCAGAACGGAAAAATCATCGATCGCCGCCAGCGGCATCTCGACGCTCTGCTCGACCGCTATGGACTGAGCGCGTGCTTCTACTGACGACGCGTCAGACCGAATCCGGTAGATCGCGGTTAAGCGGTGGGGCTCTGCCCCAAACCCCGCCAGGGGACTAGTCCCTTGTGACCCTCCTACCTAGGAAGGAATACGGACTTCCATGCGCTTGATGCCGCGGAGAAAGTTCGACAGCACGCGCTCGGGCTCGCTCATCACCTCAATCTGCGGTAGGCGCGCCAGGATCTCTTCCCAGACAATCCGCAGCTGCATCTCGGCCAGGCGGTTGCCGACGCAACGATGGATTCCGAACCCGAACGAAAGATGCTGGCGCGCCCTTGGCCGGTCGATGATGAACCGGTCGGCATCGGGGATCATAGTCTCGTCGCGGTTGCCCGAAACATACCACATCACCACCTTCTCGCCGGCGCGGATGGTCTTGCCGCCGATCTCGGTATCCACGGTCGCCGTGCGCCGCATGTGCGCGACCGGCGTCTGCCACCGGATGATCTCGGACACCATGTTCGGGATCAGCCCCGGATTTTCCTGCAGCTTGCGGTACTCGTCCGGATTCTGACTCAGCGCATGCAAACCGCCGGAAATTGAGTTCCTTGTGGTGTCGTTGCCGCCGACGATCAGCAGCGCCAACGTGCCCATAAACTCGTTCGGCTGCATGTTCCGCGTCGCCTCGCCATGCGCCAGCATCGAGATCAGGTCGTGCTGCGGCGGCGCGTTGACCCGCTCGTTCCACAATTTCGTCATCGCCAGCGCCATGTTCTTCAGCTCGGCGAAACGCTCCTCCTCCGAATGCACCGGGCTGGTCGGGTCGTTGACGTTGCACACCGCGACATCGGACCAGTAGGTCAGCTGTCGCCGGTCCTCGAACGGATAGTCGAACAGGGTCGTCAGCATCTGGATCGTCAACTCGATCGAGACCCGGTCCACCCAGTCGAACGTTTCCCCGCGCGGCAGCTCGTCGATAATTTTGCCCGCCCGCTCGCGGATCGTGGTTTCCATCCGAGCCAGGTTGGCCGGCGCCACGATCGGCGACACGACTTTCCGTTGCTCGTCGTGTTTCGGCGGGTCCATGCGGATAAAGCTCGGCCGCGCCAGCGCCTTGGGCTGGTCCTCGATCTGGATACCGCCCAGGCTGGTGTCGGACGAGAACGCCGCGTGGTCGATCTCGGTCGCCAGGATGTCCCGGTAGCGGGTCAGCGACCAGTACGGCCCATACGGGCTGTCGGCGCAGTAGTGCACCGGGGCGTCCCGCCGCATACGTGCGAAGAACGGCCAGATGGTATCGTCGGCGAAACGCTGCGGATCGGCAATATTAAGCTGATCCAATGGCACCGAGGCAGCCTCGGCGATCGCATCAAGCTGTACATTGGCGTCCATCAGCGTTTCCCTTTTCTTATTTTTACAATCCCGGGTCGGTCAGCCCATTCTCAAGACTAGTTCAGTGCTGCCCCTCCGGCATACGCACAATCAGGCCATCAAGTTCGGAAGTAACCTCGATCTGAC